>JABDCH010000032.1 GCA_013288205.1 Bacteroidota bacterium
ACCCGGGCCTGGATGCATTTGATGTAAACTTTCAATGGTATTACATAGGTGGATTCCGCCTAAGCTGGAATTTCGGTGGTTATTATACACTTAAAAATCAACGCCAGCTTCTAAATATAGGTAGGCAAACTACCGATTTGAATAAAGAGACTTTTTTATTCAATACGCGGATTACCATGAAGCAACAAGGTGCCGAGATTACCAAATTGCGGGAAATGCTTGTGAAGGATAATGATATTGTAGCCAAGCGCACAAGTATTAAAAATGTGTCGAAAGTTCAAATGGAGCAAGGCGCCATAACCGTGCACGATTATATTGGAGAATTAGATTCAGAAAACCAGGCCATACAAAACCAGATTCTCCATAAAACACAGCTATTACAGTCAGAATACAATTATCAAAATACAACCGGAAATTAAAAACTAATCACCCTTACTAATTAGAAAACACATTATATCATGATACATAAAAAAGCCATCGGGATAATTGCCATTGCAGCGCTAATTGCATCGTGCCACAACGCCGAAAATGACTGGGATGCAGCAGGCGCTTTTGAATCGGTAGAAACCATTGTTTCAACGGAATCTTCCGGAACCATTATGGAGTTTAATGTAGAAGAAGGGATGACCCTTCAGGCTAACCAGTTTGTTGGCTATATCGACAGTACCCAGCTCTACGATCATAAAATGCAGTTGGAAGCCCAAATTGCATCTACCATCAGTCAGACACCCAATATACCTGCTCAAATAGCTTCTATAGAAGCTCAGTTGGCCGATGCTGTGAAAAAAACCAGCAACGCATGCAAAATATGTTCAAGGCTAATGCAGCCACCCAACAACAATTGGATGATGCCAACACCCAGGTGGAAGTTTACAAAAAACAAATTGATGCAGAAAAATCTTCACTGGGCATTACCTCCACTACGTTAGCCAAAGATGTGGCCCCATTGCAACGCCAGATAGAACAGATGGATGACCAGTTGAAGAAATGCAAAATCATCAACCCCATCAAAGGAACCGTACTTACCAAATACAGTGAAGACCATGAAGTAACAAGTCCGGGTAAAGCGCTTTATAAAATTGCGCCCACCGATACACTTATCCTACGTGCTTATGTTTCCGGCGCACAACTCACGGAAGTGAAATTGGGACAAAAAGTAACAGTGCGTACCGATATGGGCTCTTCTCAATACAGGATGTATTCGGGTATTGTATACTGGATTTCGGATAAATCAGAATTTACACCGAAAACCATTCCGACAAAAGACGAACGCGCCGACCTGGTATATGCTATTAAAGTAAGAGTTCCAAACGACGGATATTTAAAAATCGGCATGTATGGAGAAGTGAAATTTTCTACCAGTAACCCATAAACTATTCTATTATGAATACTAACCCCGAATATGTACCCGGAACCTGCAACATTGGCCCAAAAGAGATAAAAGCTCGTAGAAATAGCGCCCTCATTTCTGCCCTTATAGGCCTTGTTTTAATTATACTATTGCTGGCAATTCATGCCGCTAAATTATGGAGGCTTACCTTGTTTCTCCCGGCTACTTCGGTTGGTGTTGGCTTCCAACAGTGGTACTTTCATTTTTGTGTAAACTTTGGATTAAGAGGAGTATTTAACTTCGGAGATATTGGCAAAACATTTACTGTTGAACAAAAAGAATATTACCAGAAAGACCGCGCCAAGGCATGGAGAATGATTAGCTTGGGAATACTGTTTGGCTTAATTGTAACCATCCTCTTTTATATTCTTCCCCTATAATCTTTACTGAAACAATGGATGCGATAACCGTAAATAATGTTACTAAAACATACAACAAGAAAACTGTTCTTGCAGTAGATAACATTTCATTTTCGGTAGGCAAAGGCGAAATATTTGGCCTCATAGGGCCCGATGGAGCAGGCAAAAGCACTATCTTCAGGATGCTTACAACGCTTCTGCTTCCTGATAGTGGTACAGCGACAGTAGGCGGCCTGGATATAGTAAAAGATTTTAAAGCCATCCGGGGTATTGTAGGTTATATGCCCGGCCGGTTTTCGCTTTACCAAGATTTAACAGTAGAAGAAAACCTTACTTTTTTTGCTACAGTATTTAATACAAGCATTGAAGAGAATTATGATTTGATCAAGGATATTTATGTGCAAATAGAGCCCTTTAAAGACCGCCGTGCCGGGAAACTATCGGGTGGTATGAAGCAAAAGTTGGCGCTGTGCTGTGCGCTCATCCATAAACCGGAGGTGTTGTTTTTAGATGAACCTACAACCGGTGTCGACGTGGTTTCAAGGAAAGAATTTTGGGACATGCTAAAACGCTTGAAGGCACAAGGTATAACCATTCTCGTATCTACTTCCTACATGGATGAAGCAACACTTTGCGACCGCATAGGACTTATATTAAATGGTAAAATGTTATCTATCGCATCTCCCGAAGATACCATTAATGCATATCCTGAAAAGCTCTATGCTGTTAAAGCAAATTCTATTTACCACTTGTTGCTCGATTTGCGGGCTTACGAAGGCACTATCAATTGCTACACATTTGGCGAGTATTTGCACATATCAATAACAAGCAATGAGGCAGAAGTGAGAAAATATTTAGAAGATAAAGGACATGAGAATATTGAAATTAAAGCAATCACTCCAACGGTAGAAGATTGCTTTATCCGATTATTGAAACATCAAGATGAACGAAATAGTAATAAAGACAAATAAGCTGACCAAACGCTTCGGCGATTTTGTGGCCGTGGATGAAATAACATTCGATGTTCACAAAGGAGAAATATTTGGTTTTTTGGGTGCCAACGGTGCGGGCAAAACAACCGCCATGCGTATGCTTTGCGGACTTTCAATACCCACCTCAGGCGAGGCTACAGTAGCAGGTTATGATGTTTTTAAACAACCGGAAGAAATCAAGAAAAACATTGGTTACATGAGCCAAAAATTTTCGTTGTATGAAGATTTAACTGTAAAAGAAAATATTGAATTCTACGGAGGCATTTATGGTTTAAGCAACAAGGAGATCAAAGAAAAGAGCACAGAACTTATTGACAAACTCGGACTGCATAATGAAGCAAAAAAACTAGTGTCATCATTACCTTTAGGATGGAAACAAAAACTTTCGTTTTCGGTGGCAATAGTACACACCCCTAAAATTGTATTCCTCGATGAACCTACAGGTGGTGTTGACCCTTCTATGCGTCGCCAGTTTTGGGATCTGATATATGAAGGAGCCGATAAAGGAATCACCATTTTTATTACAACGCACTATTTGGATGAAGCTGAATATTGTAATCGTGTATCTATTATGGTAGACGGAAAAATTGAAGCGCTTGATTCTCCGGCAGGATTAAGACAGACATACGAAGCAAAAACAATTGATGAGGTATTCTACAAACTGGCACGTAAAGCGAAACGCTCCGCTGATTAGTAGCTAATAGCCTTTAGCTATTGGCTTATGGCTTAAAACAAATAGAATGAAAAACTACAAAGAATTAAACATATGGAAAAGTGGAATTGAAATAGTCAAAGCGACTTATCAATTATCAAAGCTTTTGCCTGAGAGTGAAAAGTTCGGTATTATATCACAAATGAATAGGGCGGCTGTATCAATTCCTGCCAACGTTGCCGAAGGAAGTGGGCGTAATAGTGACAGAGATTATGTGAGATTTATTCAAATTGCTTTAGGTTCCGCATTTGAATTGCAAACTTATTTTATAATCATTGTAGAAATGAATTGGGTAAAAATAGATGAAATAGAAAAATGCCAGAAACTACTTGAGGAAGAAATAAAAATGATGCAAGCATTTATACGAAAACTATCTGAAAGCTATAAGCTATCAGCCAACAGCCAATAGCCATATTATGAAACAATTTTTATCATTCATAAAAAAAGAATTTGCCCATGTATTCAGGGACAGGAAAACACTTATCATGCTTTTCGGATTCCCTATCGTGCAAATTGTGCTTTTTGGCTTCGCACTTACCAATGAGCTTAAAAACGCCAATATTGTTGTAGTTGATAATGCTAAAGATCTAGCATCGCAGCAAATTATAGACAAGCTGCAAGGCAGTAAATTCTTCAATGTTCAAAAGGAAATAATGACACCATCTGCCATTGATGCGGCGTTTAAGGAGGGCAAAATAAAACTGGCTGTTGTATTTCCGGTTAATTTTAACACTGATCTATTGCACTTGAACAAGGCATCTATACAAGTTATCGCCGATGCTTCCGACCCTAATACGGCACAAACACTTACCAATTACGTTATCTCAATAGTAGGCGATTACCAGGCACAGCTCTCCCCTACTTCACAAGTACCTTACACCATTCAGCCTGAAGTACGCATGCTCTATAATCCTGACCTGAAAGGGGCCCCAAACTTTGTCCCCGGTGTCATGGCAATGGTATTATTACTTGTCTGTGTGATGATGACTTCGGTATCAATTGTTCGTGAAAAAGAAATGGGTACCATGGAAATTCTGTTAGTATCTCCGGTTAAACCTCTTATGGTTATTGTAGCGAAAGCTATCCCTTATCTTGTACTATCTATCGTTAACCTGTGCGTTATACTTTTATTAAGCGTCTATGCGCTTGACGTGCCGGTTAAAGGCAGTCTTATTCTTCTTTTAGGCGAAAGCACGCTACTTATTATAACAGCGCTTGCACTGGGCTTGCTTATTTCTACCATTACATCTTCTCAGCAATCGGCCATGTTTGCATCCATGCTCGGTATGATGCTTCCTACCATGTTGCTCAGTGGATATTTATTCCCTATAGAAAATATGCCCGTTGTGTTGCAGGTTATTTCCAATATTGTCCCAGCACGTTGGTATTACGTTATTGTAAAAGCCATTATGTTGAAAGGGCTTGGCTTCTCTTTTATATGGAAAGAAACATTGATTCTTGCCGGCATGGCGGTATTTTTTACAGCTCTGAGTCTTAGAAACTTCAAAATACGTTTAGAATAATGAGAGCGCTCCGATTTTTATTACAAAAGGAATTCCGGCAAATGTTCCGTGATAAGGGATTTACCGGCAGGCTCTTCATTGCGCCTGCTATCCAGCTTATCTTGTTACCTATGGCAGCCAACTATACCATTAAAAATATCAACATAGCTATAGTTGATCACGACCACTCTGTAACTTCACAAAAACTTTCCCAAAAAATATTGTCGTCGGGCTATTTTAAATTAGCTGATTATACCGATTTTGATTCGAGAGCAAATAAATTGATTGAAAGCGATAAAGCGGATCTTGTACTTGAAATCCCCAATAAATTTGAGCGAAACCTGATTACTGACAACACGCAGAAAACAGGCATCGAAGTAAATGCAATTAACGGAGTAAAAGCAAGTATAGGGTTTGGATATTTAAGCGGTATTATTTCAGATTTTAATAACGACCTCCGCGCCACTTGGGTGCAGCCCGAGCGAACAAACCCTTTGCCTACCATTAGTGTGGAGCCTTCTTTCTGGTATAACCCGCTTTTAACCTATTATATCTTTATGGTGCCTGCTATATTGGTATCGCTTGTTACGGGCGTTGCAGGGCTTTCGGCTGCTTTTAATATTGTAAAAGAAAAAGAAATTGGCACCATTGAACAAATCAACGTGACCCCCATTAAAAAATATGAATTTATTTTAGGAAAACTTATTCCTTTTTTAGCAGTAGGCGGTGTTGTTTTCACCGTGGGATTGCTCATTTCATGGATTCTTTATGGTATTCTCCCTTTGGGAAATATTGCAGTGCTGTACCTATTTTTATATGTATTTCTTTTTGCCATACTCGGCTTCGGGTTGCTTATTTCCACCTATTCCGAAACGCAGCAGCAAGCCAACTCTATTATGTTTTTATTCATGATGGTATTTAATATGATGAGCGGACTTTATACACCTTTCGACAGTATGCCTGGCTGGGCGCAATTTGTATCGCACCTATTCCCCATAAGTTATTTTATAGATGTAATGCGCATGGTAGTGATTAAAGGTAGCGGGCTGCACGATATTCGCATCCACATATTATGTGTATTTCTCATCGGGCTTGTATTGAACACCTGGGCGGTGCTCAACTACCGGAAAACATCCTAGAAGTGTTATATTTACCGCACTATGGCGGTTTCCGATACTAAAAAACAGAACCTTCTTTCCAACAAGTGGTTTCTTCCGCTGTCGGTTGCCATTATTTGTTTCGTAACAATTTCACTTTACGACAAGTCTATAAAAAACGATTACCTCGACCTGGATGATATGACCATCATCGTAAGGAATTACAATTTTATCAAAGACTTTTCAAATGCCGGGCAGGCCTTTAAACAGGGCGTTTTCCAGGTACAAGGGGAAACAGATACACTTACCTCCTACTATCGCCCCATGGTAACCTTATCTTTTATGGCAGATTCGTATATCTCCCCAAAAAAATCTGAATACCCCATTCCGGCGCCTTATATACGCGACAATATTTTTTATCATGTAGTGGCCTGTATCCTGCTATTGTTCCTCTTGCTCCAACTTAAAATCCCTCCTTTACCCTCGCTTGCCCTCTCACTTATTTTTGCTGTTCATCCTTTATTAAACCAGGCCGTAGCCTGGATACCCGGCCGGAACGATTCCTTGCTCACCATTTTTATTCTTGCCTCTTTTATCTTCCTGTTAAGATACCTGAAGACAAAAAAAACATGGCTTATAACACTCCATATTTTCTTTTTTCTATTGGCACTTTTCACTAAGGAGAATGCTGTGATGTTTATTCCCGTTTTATTTATTTACCTCCGCTTTATACAAAAAGAAAAGATTGCCGTAAAAACCTATTTAGCGCTTGGAATCACTTATGTGCTATGTATTCTTCCATGGCTTGTTATGCGGCACATCGCACTCGCTACCAATGCTGACCGCTCCACACTTTCAGCCGTTATAAAAACAATGGCATCCAATAGCCCATTTTTTATACTCTATATATCCAAATCTATTTTGCCATTCAACCTATCCGTCATGTCGGTTGCTGCCGATACCAATTATTTTACCGGGCTGCTTGCCATTGCATTGCTGCTGGCGGGAATATTACTCAGCCGGCAAAAGAACCTGCATTTAATCATCTTCGGTATAACCTGGTTCCTGCTTTTTCTTGCCCCTTCCTTCTTTTCAAGTTTCAGCGGATTGGAGCATAGGGCCTACCTTCCACTGTTAGGAGTATTCCTGGTTGTTTCGCAATTTGATATTATTAAACAGGCCGATTTCAACGATAAATCATCCTCATCTAAACTGGGTATAGCCTTGTTGGGATTCATCTTTTTATTATTTTTTGCCACTTCTTTTAAACGGCTTTCCATTTTCGAAAACAGGTATGCTTTCGACCAAAGCGCTATGGAGGGCTCGCCCACTGCCTTGCTTCCCTGTCTTTACCTGGCTGCCCATTACGAGCAGGAAAAAATGTACGATAAAGCTATCGATGCTTATAGCCAAGGCCTGGCAAGAGATTCTACATACGATTTAACCTACCTTAACATGGCAGGAGATTACATTCGCCTGAAAAACTTTAAAGAAGCTGAAAAAATATTGCGGTTAGATATCCGCAGGAGTCCCAATAATAGTTTGACTAATTTCAACCTGGGGCTGGTAGTGTTCCAGGGCGATACCAATTATTCCGAAGGGGTTCGTCTGTGGAAAAAATCCATTGCGCTTGATTCGAACTTTGCTCAGCCCTACAAAGTGCTTTCACAGTATTACCAAGCTTTAGGCGATAGCTCTAATGCCATTTTATATAGAAATTTTTATTTAAAAAAGAGGGTGCAATAAGGGTAACCTAAGCTATGTTGGGTTTCTTTCATTTTGCGTTCTGAATTTTGCACCCTATTTTGAAAAAAAGGGAAAAATCTAATTGCAACACTTTTCGCGGTATCAGGAAGTACCATATTCTATTCTATTAACTGATATGCAATTACTTATGCATGCAACACGAAAAGTGTGTAGTGTTGCAATTAGTTGGTCAATACAAATGCCAGGTATATGGGAGGCAAAATTTTGTTATAGCAAAGTACATTATTATTAATATTAAGTGGGGGAAAAGGGGGACGGGGTAAAGAATAATAAATTATTGCCCCAATCTCGCTTTTATCTGCGAAATATTAGTTTGCAAACTATTAATATTATCCTGAATATGTTCAATCTCTAAGGTCTTACTTCTTATTTGAGAATTCTTTTCAGCCTCTGTTCTTCCAATGCGAAAACCTTGTATCTCACTTAATTGGTTCCTTGCTACCTGAAGGTCTGCAATTCTACTTTCTAATTGTTGCTGACATGCTCTCAGATTGGTCACGTCAGCATCATGTTGTTGTGCATTTTGTGCAGCTGCTCGTACAATTGAATCATCACGATGTTTTTCCACAACTGCTTCATGCTGTTGCTTAGCTGCATCAATTTGTTGTTGCTGTTGTTGTGCACTTTGTGCGGCTACTTGTGCAATTGAATCATCATGATGCTTTTGCGTAGCCGCTTTTTGTTCAGCATTAGGTCCGCATGAGATAAGAAGTAGACAAAATGCAAAAACCGATAGAAATTGTATTTTTTTCATAACAATTTATTATTTTTATGAAACAAATATAACAATCTTATTAAAGTAAGCTATTGCTTCTAAAAATAAGCCGTCCCGATAGCTATCGGGATGTGCCGTTATTATTGTGTATTATTGGGATGCTGAAACAAGTTCAGCATGGCGACTCATATCTTATAGCTTATCTCTTATAACTATTTACAAATGAAGCCCACGCCTTTTATTCTTTATGCCGGGCATTCGGCTATATTGTTTGGACTGGTATTCTTTCCCCGCTTTATAGTGGTGCTGTTTATGCTTACCCGCAAAGGCAGGGGCTGTTATTATTAATAACAAAAAAATAATAAACACTCTCATCAAAGGGTAGTATTTTCTTATACTCGTTCAGGTATCTTTATACAGCAAATGTAATAATACAATTAAACTATCATTACTATTGTTCAAAATATAACGTTATGTTTATATTTCTGGTATAGCACTGCTGTTAAGCTTTTAGCTCTTACCTAATATCAACTTACAGATTTGAAAATTAAAAAGACAGCAGCAGTAGTCAATACCAGGCTTATTAAGCCTACAATACAAAGCAGGAGTATACGTTTCCGCCTGGGCATTTCAGGGGGCAGAAGATAGTCGGCAATTACGGTAAGTCCTATGGCAAAAACAGGCACCAGAAACAGCATTTTCATATGGAACCCTTCATAAATCTTTCGGCAAATATACGTATGTTACAGGTATCCTTTGCTTTATACCATTTTAGTTATCAGCTAAGGTTAAAAGAAGTTAAAAACTTGTGGCTTTATATCCGTACGGAAAATAAATGTTATTTTCACGCCAAATACCTATTTACTTACTATGACTATCGACTTAAATCTTGAAAAAAGATTTACCAAACTCAATAATATAATTGGGTGGTTTGTTTTTGTAATTGCAGCCACCGTTTACTGGAAAACCGTTGAACCTACCGTTAGTTTCTGGGATTGCGGCGAAAACCTTTCTATTTACTATAAGCTCGAAATAGGCCATCCACCCGGCGAACCTTTTTTGCAACTGCTACAGCATTGCATTTCGCTGCTTAGTTTTGGCAATGTGCATGCTGTTGCGCCAATTATAAACAGGGCCTGCTCTACCTATTGCGCCCTCTGCATTTTATTCCTGTTTTGGATCACTACCTTTTTTGCTAAACGTATTTATTCCCGTTATGGAGCGCTAACCGAAGGGAAAATGTATGCCATACTGGGTGCAGGCTTTGTTGCCGCCACATCATTCACCTTTGCCGATTCGTTATGGTTTTCTTCTACCGAAGCCTCCGTATGGGCCATGTCGGCTTGTTTTACAGCGCTTATGTTTTGGTGTTCCACCAAATATGCCCGTGCTACCGACCACAGCGAAAGATGGATCATCCTGTTAGCTTTTTTAGTAGGACTTGCTATTGGGGTGCATTTCCTTTGCCTGCTATTTATTCCGGCTTCTGTTATATTGTATTTCCTTAAAAATAATCCCGACGAATTACGTTCAGCCTGGCTTTCGAAGCTGCTATCACCCTTCATAAAAAACAAACGCAAACAAGTAGGTGTAGCCGGACTGATTATGGGCACCGTAGTTTTAGGTAGTGTAAAAGCCATTATAATTCCCGGTATTATCGGGTTGGCAAGCTGGTCCGAATTATTTTTTGTCAATATCATCGGGCTCCCTTTCAATTCCGGAATATTAATTTATTTGCTGATGCTCGGAGTGTTGGGCGCATGGGGACTTAGCTATACAAAGAAAAAAAATAAAGCCGGATGGAATACAGCTATCCTCTGCGGTATGGTATTGATACTGGGATATTCCACCTATGGAATATTAATGATTCGCGCCAACGCATTTACTCCCTTAAATGAAGACAGCCCCAGCGATCCTATGTCGTTAAATGATTATCTCGATAGGAAGCAATATGGTACATGGCCGCAATTATATGGCCAATATTATACGGCAAGCCCTACCGGATCAAAAGAGGGTGGCCCTGTATATGCAAAAGATGAAAAAAAGGGTAAGTATATAGTGATAACCAAAACAGAAGTTGCCACTTACGATCCGGATATGTGCACTGTTTTACCACGTATGTTTGACCCTTCGCAGGGACGACCCAGGGGATATAAAAATTGGGGAGGCGATGCCGTGGTGAAAGTAAAAACAACCGGGCAGGATGGGCAACCTACATTTGCCGATTGCCCTACGTTTGGAGATAATGTACATTTCTTTTTTAACTACCAGGTTGGCTTTATGTTCTTCCGGTATTTTTTATGGGATTTCTGTGGACGGCAAAACGACCTTGCGGGGGAAGACCCTGCAGATAACCTCCACGGAAACTGGATTACAGGCATTCCTTTTCTTGATAACATAAGGGCTCCACAACAAAACATGCCCGCCGAACTGGCTAATAACAAAGGAAGAAGCGTAATGTACGGACTGCCTTTAATACTTGGCCTGCTTGGCATGGGTTTCCAATTTATGAAAGACAAGCGCAACGCTATTGTGGTGGCAACATTATTTTTGTTCACTGGGCTTGCCATTGTATTATACCTCAACCAGCCGCCTTACCAACCCCGTGAAAGAGATTATTCCTATGTAGCATCCTTTTTCGCTTTTGCAATATGGATAGGGCTTGGAGTACTCGGGTTATTTGAACTTTTTTCAAGATTAGCCAAAACACAAAAAAGCGGAGTAGCTATTGCCGCCACTGTGGTTGCATTAATAGTGCCAGTAGTGATGGCCCGCGCCGAATGGGCCAGCCACGACCGCAGCGGACGTTATACTTGCCGCGACCTGGCGATTGACTATTTGCAGTCGTGTCCTCCAAACGCTATTTTATTCACCGATGGCGATTGCGATACATTCCCTCTTTGGTATGCGCAGGAAGTGGAAGGAATACGAACCGACGTGCGAGTTTGTAATTTAGAATTGATGGGCATGGCCTGGTATGTTGACCAGATGAACCATAAAGCCTACGAATCGGACAGGCTGCCTTTTTCGCTTACCCACGACCAGTACAGGGAAGGAACCCGTGACTATTTATATATGGCTCCCAATGTTAATCCCAGTTATAAAGCAGGGACCTATTACGACCTGAAATCGGTTATAAACTTTATAAAAAGCAACAACCAGGATGATATGGTCGATTTGGGTGACGGAAAATCACATAACTATTTCCCAACCAACACTTTTTCACTGAAGGTTGATAAGGAACAAGTACTGAAAAGCGGAGTAATACCTGCATCTATGAAAGACAGTATTGTTTCGGAAATTGATTTTAAAGTACCGGGAAGTTTGCTTGAAAGAAATAGGATCATGATGCTCGATGCCATTGCGCACAACGATTGGAAAAGACCTATCTGCTTTGCTACTACCCTGCCCCAGGATAATTACCTCGGCCTTGAAAAATATTTGCAATCAGAGGGATTGGTTTATCAGTTAGTTCCTGTGATGAATACTCTTGAAAATAGTGTAGAAGGTCATAGGGCAGCTACCGATATCTCGTACGATAATATCATGCATAAATTCCAGTGGGGACATATGAGCTCGGGGGTTTACCTTGATGAAAATATACGAAGAATGGCAGCGGACCTGCGCGTGGAAAGCGGTTTCCTGGCGGCGCAACTGGCCCATGAAAACAAAAGAGATTCTGCCGTAAAAATACTTGACCTTGTAACAGATTCTATACCCGAAAAAGTAAGCCCCTACGATTATTTTGAAACCCTTATTGTGCAAGATTATTATGAAGCTCATGCTTACGATAAAGCCAATAAGCTTTCACAAAAAATATTCGGTAATTTTGAAACTTGGGTGAGGTATTTAAAAACACTCGACCCTGAAAATCAAAAGTATTATGCCGGACAATTACAGAGTGACGAAAATATATTGGAAAACCTGGCCTACCTGGCTAAACAAAACGGACAGATACAGTTAGATACGGATTATGAAGCCCGTTTAAATAAAATGCACGAGCAGGGATTATTATAAGCTGATAGCTTCATCTTATTGGCTTAAACTCCCTTTCTGTTTTTGTCCATCTTATTGGTGGAAAAGATTTTAATAAATGACGTTCGGAGGGATTACGTAATTTGCTTACGATTCCTTCCTTAATGATACATTCATAAACAATATCCCAACCCGGGAGCACAGGATCCTCTTGCAGCCAATGAGTATAAGTGGCCTCATTGCACCACACAGGCAGTTTTTGCATGGCTCTGCGATGTGCTTCCGAATTCCTGAAGCTTTTCATATCTGCGTCTTTTTCCCACAATGTGAGTGTCCAGAAAGTAAAACCTTTATCCATTAATTCCTTTCCCATCCTAAAACCGGCGGTGATGCGCAGTTGTTTTACAGATGCCCCATTGGCAGATATAAAACCAGGCAAATACCTGAAAGAACTTAATTTAAGCCTCGTAGCAGATATAAAGTACATGTTTTGATAATAAAAGAGAAAGTTATATCTACAAAAATATGAATTACGCTGTACTAAACAAAACAACTTGCAGCCGGCATTATAACAAGGTTACCCATAGCATTTTGGAAGTTTATTACTACCTTAGTGCTTTGATTTGCAATCGATATTTTAAAACAAAACCATTATGGATAGGGAAATAACCAAACATTACAGCAACGGGGAGGTAACTATAGTATGGCAAAATCACCTTTGCCAGCACTCGGGAGTTTGTTTTCGCGGCTTACCCGAAGTATTTGACCCGCGCAAAATACCGTGGATTGAACAACATAACAGCACCACTGAAAAAATAGTGAACCAGGTAAAGCAGTGTCCCAGCGGGGCATTGAGTATTATTTACGATAAGGATAAAACAACCTCAAGGTAAATGTCAGTTTATACGTAGAAATACCATTGGATTATCTTTCATTATTGCCCAGGTAATTTAATGCATAACTATCATAGAGTCGGGAAACTCCACATAGAAGATGGTCCCCTCTCCTTCCTTGCTTTTAACCCAGATTTTTCCACCAAGGGCCTCTACTATTTGTTTAGAAAGTGATAAACCTATCACAAAAGAATGTTCATCACGACTTTCTGTCCGTATTTTGGTTGCAGAAAATAAGTCAAATATTTTGTCCTTTGCATCATCAGGAATATTCGCGCCGTAATCTTTCACCGAAATACGAACATGCCCTTGCTTTTCGCTCATTTCAACTTCGATAATACTATTCTCAGGACTGAACTTGATGGCATTGCTTACAAGGTTACTCAATACCCTCCATATTTTTTCGCGGTCAATTTCGAGGCTAATCTCATCCGCCTGCAGGTGAATATCCTGCTTTTTAGTTACTGCTTTAAATTTTAACAAGTCTATACAATAATGCAGCAGCATTTTCATATCAACTGCTTCCTTTTTTATGCTCTCAGGGGTTATGCTGGACGATAATGTATCGCTTACCATTCCTAACAAAGCTGAACTCGATGTTTGTATAAGGCGTAAAAATTCTTCCGGGTTTCGTATGTTTTTATCTCCTGTCAATAAGGAAGTTGACATATTCTTTATGGCGCTCAAGGGGTCGTATAAATCATAGGCCAATACTTCCATCATGTGGGCATTTTCGCCCTGACTTTGCTCCAATGCATCCAATGCGTGCTGCATTTCTGCATTCTGCAAAATAACTTTTTTGTTCAACAGTTTTAACTCCCGGTTATTTCGCGATATAAATACGGCAACCCCAATCAATACTCCAAGAAAGATAATAGCCACCAGGTTATTCATGTTTTTAATTGCATCTTCCTTTTTAAGGGCCGCAAAAAAATCTTGCTGTTTTATATCGTCAAATACCTTACTGAAATCGATACTTGAAAGTTTCCTGTTAGCCTGGTCAGCAGAATCCTTTTTGCTGATGTATGCACTTAAATAGGTATATACTTTTTGAGGCTGATTTGATAAGCTGCAATACTCGCCTTCCAGCTTATACCAGACTATTTCCGCATCTTTCGATACGTATTTATCGGTATCGAATGCAGTCCTGAGCGCGCTCAACACTGTGTCGGCTTCTTTCAGTCTTGATGTTTTTAAGTACAACTCGGCCAACTTTAACTGCGTTAAGCGGGCATCGGGAATATCTCCCCCCTTTCGGGCATTCATGCGGATACTTTTAATAAATAACGCTTCGGCATCGCTATCATCGTTTTTATAGAAAAGAGCGGTTCCAAGGTTTCCATATACCACCCCCTGGGCTTCATCCATTGAGCCTTTAGCATCTTCCCTGTCTTTAAATTTATTTTCACCTTGGGCTATAACGTCCAGCGCTTTATCGTAATAATAAATGGCACTGTCCATCATTTCTAATTTACTGTAACAAAGCCCTACATTATCTATATCACGTTGCAGGTGCTGAAAGTTTATAAAAGTGCCTCCTTCCTTATCTAGCTTATATTCTTCCGTATAACTCTCTTTATAATATCTGCATGAGGTTTCATAAATGCCCTGGTTGTAGCATACAGTACCCATGTTTTCAAGCATGTCGAACGTATCGCGGGTATCCTGCACAGCCTTAATACCTGTATAGTAATAACGGTATGCATCATTAAATTTCCGCTGGGCTATCAGTGCATTCCCCTTATAGAGACATGCTTTACCATATAACTGGGAAAAGCTGTTTTGCAATCCCTGATTGTTGAGTATGGCCAATGTGCTATCGGCATATTGTTCTTCCTTCTTCGCATCATAACTAAAATAGTAACTTTTTAATAGATATCGTTCACACACATCTTCCAGTGTAGGATGCAGTATCAAATGAAAAATTGAATCGGTAATTTTTGCCCCATGCTCTTTGCTCCGGCTTGCTAAGAGATTTATCTTATCCACCATTTGCCTGAATTTTTTTGATGAGGAATCTGTTTTATAATCTCCTTCCAAATGGCATGATGCAATTGCTAACACAACACTAAGTGTGCCAATATAATAGCTTAGTTTTTTTGAAAAAAGAGAAGCACAGGGTAACTTCATAAAAGTAAATTAATGTTGTCTGGTAGTTATCATTTCTTTAGGGAATTCTATATAAAATGTAGTGCCCTCATCTTTCTTACTTTCAACCCAAATCCTGCCTCCAAGGGCTTCCACTATCTGTTTAGAAATAAAAAGTCCCGCACTAAAAGGAAGTTTCTGGCGGGGGGTGATTACTTTGTTTGTTTCCGTTACTTCTTCAAATACTTTATCCATTAACTCATCGGATATACCTGAACTACTATCCTTAATAGAAATTTGAACAGCATCCTGTTCCTTATGCATTTCAACTTTTATGGTTGTTGCTTCAGGGCTGAACTTAATAGCATTATTGATGAGGTTATTTAATACACGCCATATTTTTTCGCGGTCAATTTCAAGTGCGCAGTCATCGGCCTGTAATATGATGTCTTGCTTTTTATTATGTGCCTTGAATTTCATCATGTCTACACAATACTGAAGCAACTCTTTCATATTAACAGGCTCCTTCCTCATCTCTTCCTTGGCTATATTGGTAGATAATACATCGGAAATCATTGCCAGCAGGGCAGAACTGGAAGTCTGTATCAATGATAAAAATTCCTGTTGGGTTTTATTATCAACCTCCTCTTCCGTAAGCAGTGTGGCCATGCTTTTTATAGTGGCAAGCGGGTCGCGCAGATCGTGCGCCACTACTTCCATCATCCGCGTATTTTCCTTATGACTTTGTTCCAGCGCATCAAGCGCCTGGTGCATCTCTTTATTTTGCTTAATAACCTGTTGATTTAATTCCTTCAACTGCTTATTACTTTTTGAAACAAAAATAGCCACACCTATGGTAGCGGCTAAAAAGAAGATAACTATAATATTGCTTTCATTTTGGGTTTCATTTTCCTTCTTTAGTGTAAGGAAAGAATCTTGCTGGTTAATATCTTCATAGGCTTTATTAAAATCTATGCTTACAAATTTTTTATTGGCGGCAGTAATAGAATCGGTTTGTTTTGTATATATATTCAAATAACTACCTGCTTTATCCGGTTGCTGCATTAAATTATAATAATCGGCTTCCAGCTTGTACCATTTTGTTGCCAAATGCTTATCAGATCTACGGCCGCTATCAATTGTGGCCCTGTAGTGTTGCAGCAATGCATTTGCCTCATCTAAACGGGATGTTTTCAGGTAAAGTTCCGCCAACTTTAGTTGTGTTAGGTGGGCATCGCTTATTTCCATACCTTCCCGTTTATTTATACTTATAGTTTTATTATAAAATGTTTCGGCCGTTTTAAAATCCCCTTTATTAAAATAAGCTGTTCCCAGGTTACCGTATATCACGCCTTGTTCAACATCAATAAACTCTTTTACTTCACTTACACTGCTCAATTGAGGTCCATATGTGTTAATGTAATCCAGCGCTTTATAAAAGTAATAAATGGCGCTATCGGGCATTCCTGATTTACTATAACAGAGGCCAATATTATCCAGGTTACCTTGTTGTTCTCGGAATCTTAAAAAATCATTTTTGCCTGTCTGGTACTTTAACTTTTCCTGGAAACATTCCCTGAAATAGTTAACTGCATGTAAATAATCGCCTTGCTCATAACATACAGTTCCTAACCTACCACTAAACTGGCTGAATTGAAGCGTATCGTGGGTTGACTGAATAACCTTTATACCCTCGTAATAGCAGGCATAGGCCTCATTGTATTCCCGTAGTTGTAAAAGGGCCTTTCCCTTATAGAGATATGCACGGCCATAAAGAGAAGTGTATCTATTCTCCAATTCATTATTGCGGATTATCCACAAGGCGCTGTCAGCATATTGCTCCTGCCTCGAATAATTGGGTTGTGAATAATAGCTTTTTAACAGATATTTATCGCATAAATCTTCTATGGTCGGATGAGGAGAGGAATAATATATGGAATCGGTTATTTTGCCACCGGGCTCCTGGGTTTTGGCAACCAGGTTGTCAACTATGCTGATTAATTGGTCTAAATGTTCGCCTGTGGAATTCCTATCTTTATTTTTATGATAATTACAAGCTACACTTGCCAGCACTATAAAAAGTGCCCCCATGTAACAGGAACTTTTGGTAAAAAAGGCGATGGAAGACTTCATTTTACTTTTAAATATTATTAATTAACTATCATGCTGTCAGAAAATTCTACATAAAAAACAGTTCCCTCTCCTTCTGTGCTCTCAAACCAAATCTTTCCTCCCAGCGCTTCCACTATCTGTTTGGAAATAGAAAGCCCAAGTCCGAAAGAACGTTCTCCTTGTGTTCCCGTACGTTTTTTAGTATTTGCTAAAACATCAAATATTTTGCCTTTCAACTCATTGGGTATTCCTATGCCATCATCCTTTACCGATATTTGAACAACACCTTGCTTGTTGTGCATTTCAACTTTAATGGAACTGCTATCGGGGCTGAATTTGAGAGCATTGGTAACCAGGTTACTTACTACCCTCCATATTTTTTCGCGATCGGTATCCAAGGTAATTTCCTCGGCATGCAGCTTGATATTTTGATTTTTATTGGTGGCTTTAAATTTCAGCAAATCTACACAATATTGTAACAATACTTTCATATCCACGGCTTCCTTTTTCATACTTTCCTCCGTTATGTTAGCCGATAACATATCCGTAATCATCCCCAGTAAACTTGTACTTGATGTTTCAATTAACGATAAAAACTCTTTTTGGGTTTGCTCGTTTTCCTGGTCTTCCAGCAATATGCCCGCCATACTTTTTATGGCCCCGAGCGGGTCGCGTAAGTCGTGTGCCACAATTTCCATCATACGGGTATTCTCCCGCTGGCTTTGTTCCAATGCATGCAGGGCTTGCTGCATTTCTTTATTTTGGAGGATAACTTTTGCATTCAGTTTTTTCAATTGCCTGTTGTTTCTGGATATAAATATGGCTATACCGATAATCATGGTTAAAAAAATGATAGCAATAACATTGTTGAGGTTTCGTATGTCATCTTCCCGTTTCAGGGCAACCAGCAAGTTTTCCTGGTTAATATCTTCAAAAACGTTACTAAAGTCAATACCGGCTAACTTTTTGTTGGCGGCATCTTCAGAATCTTTCTGAACTAAATAGGTGCTTAGGTAAGTAAACGCCTGTTCCGGGCTCTTAACCGAATCATAATAATTACTCTTTAACTTATACCATTGTAATTTAACTTCTTTTACTACAAGGGCATCAGTGTCGAACGAGGCTCTTAGTGTATCGAGTAATGCATTCGCCTCTTTCAGCCGGGCGCTTTTTATATATAAATCGGCCAATTTTAGTTGTGTTAACCGGGCATCTACTATTTCATATCCCTTTTTAGTATTTATGCCTATACTTTTACTGTACAATGTTTCAGCATCTTTATAATCGCCTTTATTATAATAGGTTGTCCCCATGTTACCATAAACCACCCCTCTGGCAATTTCAACAAAATCTCTTGCCCCATTTTGGTCTTCAAACTCTATATCATGGTCGTTAATATAATTCAGCGCCATGTTATAGTAATAGATAGCACTATCCGTCATCCCCAGCTTATCATAGCAAAGGCCTATATTGTCCATGTTTCTTTGCCTGTACTGAAAGTTTATAAACCTGCTGCGGCGTTTAGGATAGCTGGTTTCTTCATCAAGGCTTTTTTTAAAATAATTGGATGCATGCAAATAATCGCCCTGCAAATAGCATACTTTACCCAAATCGCCATAAATATGGTCAAAGGCAAATGTATCGGATGTAGTCTGTATAATTCTTATTCCTTCATAATAACAACGGTAGGCATCATTAAACTTGTTTTCGCGCATCAGGGCCTCTCCTTTAAACAGGTATGCTTTGCCATAAATGTGTGGAAGGTTTTTCTCTAGCGATTTGCTGCGGACTAAAAATATAACGCTGTCGGCGTACCGCATTTTACGTGGCGGATCGTCATTGGAGTATTGACTTGCCAATAAATACTTATTGCATAAATCCTCTGTGGTTGGATGCGGCAGTTCCTTGTATAAGGAATCTATAATAAAAAGAATATCCCTCTTACTACTATACTTGGTTGGAGAATAGAGGATATCCATTTCCGAAACCATTTGATGAAATCCTTGAGACGATTTAGCAGAATTATTCTCCGCCGTATGGGATTCACAACCCACAACGGTCAATAAAACGAAAAGCAACGCAACAGAAAGTCTGCCGAAAGAAACATTCATAACTTCATCTATATATTATATGCTATTGCAAATAACGTTTAAGAAGAGCTATTAAAATCAAGTGTGGTCCCGAAGGGAGTCGAACCCCTAACCTTCTGATCCGTAGTCAGATGCTCTATCCAGTTAAGCTACGGGACCTGCTTGTTTTTGCTACATTTTCATTTAATAGCGTCCTCTTTTCCAGGCAATTTTCGGATTAATCCGATTTGCCCTAGATGATATGTCTCATGAAATCCTAAAAAAGTTAGCTGTTCCAGTAAATTTTCTTCTTTTACCTTCTTTTTTAGCATATCTAGCCGCACAGCCTTCGACATATCGGGGCGGATAACCCCACTTGCGTATACTTCTTTCATTTTTTCACTACCTATAGTTGGAAGACCTAAAGGAGATGAGATTGCCTTGCGTGAATAACTCAACTGACCTAAAATCAAATTTGCTGAATTACCCTTATACATCTCTTTGAGGCTATCCTCATGGGCTATGCCCTCAAAATTGATATTTAAAAACCTCTCGTTTGAGGAGAATAATTTCTGAATGGGGAGCATCTTATTTTTCTATGGTAGCAGTTAATTCTAATTTACACAATGAGGCTAGCATTTGGCTTACTTCTTTCAAACTACCCCTCTTCACATCACATTTTCCTTTCAAATGCACTATAAAAGCGCATTGTTCCGCCTGTTCCAATGTATGTCCGCATACTTTTACCAGCGATTCAATTACATAATCAAACGTATGTATATCATCGTTAGATAGTATGAGTTTATACAGTTTTCTTTTGGTTTCGGCCTCTCTCATAAAGAATAAGATGGTGCAAAGATATTCAATAATAAATATATCCTTATTGGTTTTTTATAGAACGGGCCTCTTCAACCGAAATTTTTCTGCCCTGGTAAAATCCAACCACCATGGCCCGGCTGAATCCGCCGTTTAAAAATTTTTGCCTTAAAGCTTCCGCCGATTCATAATCAGTAAGCTTTCCGGCATAGTAGGTAGTAATGCCTCCCTCTTCTTTATGCGGCTCTATTCCTTCGCTGGCGTATGTTAATAACTTGTTTACCGTATCTACCGGAAGCTTTCCGGTAAAAGATGCAATCTGTACTGAATAAATCACCTTATCGTGGCTGGCGGCAACAAACGAATTATCGGCAGCACCCTCCGCTCCATTATCCTTAGTTTCTGCCGGACTGGAATTATTATTACTATTAATTACCTGTGGCTGAGCAGGGTTGAGGCCATTACCCAATAAGCTGGCAGCCTGTTGCGGAGTTATTCGCTGGCCCTGGTAGTAAGCTGTTACAAAAGCATCTTTAACGACTGTGTTGGCCACAATGATATTTTTTGCATCCCGCGCATCAGCAAGGTTATTGTACACCCCGCTATTATATTTAATATTACCGTCGGGCCCGTTCCAATAATAGAGATGTTTTATCTTTTGCAAGCGGGCAAAACCTTTCTTTTTAGAAAATGAACCTACCTGAACTGTATATACCAGTCCTTTTATATCATTTATATTATCGGCAGGCGGGGGAACGGAATCCTTTACAGCCTTTATATCTCTTTGTTTATTATCAATCAAACTCCTTTTGGTGGGTGCAGTAGCCTTGCCCGAAAAAACCGGCGGTTTTTCATTTTGCACAACATCATTTTTTTGCTCAGCAGGTTGAATAGTACTTACCTGGGTTGTAACACTTGGTTGAGGACTTTCGGAGACCACAGCAACAGGCGGGGCCGAAATACCCAGCATGCCAAGGGCATCTTTTATTGAGATACGCTTACCGTTATAATACGCTACTACAAATGCGCCTGTATAACCCATTCCACGGATTTTTGCGGCAGCATCTTTAGCCGGATCAAATGTTTTGAATGTTCCGGCAATATAGCGAACAACACCTTCCTGTGTCTTTAACCCGATAATAGGCTCAAAGCCTTTAAACAAGCCCGGAGCAATAGGGTTCCGGAAGGCACCTACCTGCACTCCAAATATGAGGCCAGGAGGCAATGTAGGGTCAACAGGAATAGGCTTAGCAGCCGAATAGGCTGATGTGTTCGTATTACTGAAAACAGCTGGTTTAAATATGGGCGTAGCTTCCGGGGAAGGTATGGTTGAAAGATTGCCGGGAGAAGCGATAGGTTTTACTACATCTGCAGGCGCCGATTCTGTTGATTTACTATTTCCCGGATCTGCTTTTTCGGAAGTTGGTTCAGCAGTTGTCGAATTATTATTTGAGGCAACAGGCTGCGAATTATCCATCGGAGTTGATTGCTGTGTATTGACGGGTGCATTGGAATTATCGGGTGTTGATTGCACACTTTCGGGCTCCTTGTTATCTGTATTATTATTTGCAGGTTCTACTTTATCAGGGCTATTATTTTGTACCGGGTTATTAATTGCGGCAACAGCATTATTCTGGGTTGAATTATCAGCAGGAGTATTTACAGTTTGCTGTTCATTATCTGAATTAATAATTTTTTTATCATTATCAGAATTAGCAGCAATTGCAGGCGCATTCGCAAGGCGAATGGAATCTGCTTCTTTATATAAATAGATAGCTCTTTGCTGTTTTACAATGGCTGCAGCCAAATCTTCCAAGGCAGCTTTCATATATTGTTGTTTATAAACTGGTATTGAACTCCTGATGGCACTGTCTCTTTCCCATGCAAATTTGTTATAACCGTCCTGTGCATCCTTCAGCTTTAACTGGGCATTCGTAATGATATCAGACCCCGAATCGGACAATTGCGACGTAATATTTTTCAGCAATATTACATTGGCAGAATATTGTAGGTTATTTGCCCTGGCTGCAATTTCAGTTCCTCGAAGATTTAACTGATAGATAAGCACAGTTAATGAATCTGCTTGGGTTGACAATTGTGCCGCTTTAGCTTTATCAGGCTCATGCTTTGCTTCGTTTCTCATCTTTTTAGCAGCAACAACAAGCTGCGATGCAGCGGCAATATATTGCTCAGCTTTTCTTTCCTTTTCTGCTGCCATATCATTAGTATACTGTGCTGTTGAAATAGATAATGAATTGGCTTGCTCCTCCGGCTGAACATCTGCATTCTTCTCCAACGCTACAGACGCTGCGTTGGCAAGTGAATCGAGCATCGTATTGTCAGGGGCTTTGTAATATGCAGCAGAATCGGGGTGATAATTTGTATTTGTTTGAATAGTTGCAGGTGAAGTACTAACCTCTACAGTTTCTTTTGTAACGGAAGGTGTATTTGCACTATCAACTGGTGTATTCTGATTTGATGCTGCTGGGTTAACAGATGCTGATTGTGTGTTGACTTCTACAGTTTCTTTTGCAACGGGAGGGGTATTTGTATTATCAGGTGTACTCTGATCTGTTGTTGCTGGGTTAGCAGATGCTGGTTGTGTGTTGACTTCTACAGTTTCTTTTGCAACGGGAGGGGTATTTGTATTATCAGGTGTACTCTGATCTGTTGTTGCTGGGTTAGCTGATGCAGGTGGTGAGTTGACTTCAGTAGTTTCTTTTGCAACAGATGACGTGTTTGTGCTATCAGGCGTATTTTGATTTATTGCTGCATTCTTATTCGTTGAAGTGTTGCTGTTTTCCTGGTTTGCAACAACAGGCTGATTCGTATTCGTCACATTGGAAACATCAACCGGTTTAGACTCATTAGATGTTATGTTATTCTGTGCAACCGCTTGGGTGTTGTTATCTTTCTTATGCGAATGTTTGTTGCGTTTCTTATTGAGGCTATTCCCAGAATTTCCATTTGCCGCAATTTGATTTTCATCATCACT
>JABDCH010000033.1:0-1873 GCA_013288205.1 Bacteroidota bacterium
CAGTATCCTTTGTTCCTCCGCTTGTCCAGCTATACTTGTATGGTGATGTACCACCGGTAGGCGCCGCTATAGCGCTTCCGTCGGCTACTCCATTACAAAGAGCCCCCACAGGTGTTACAGGAACAGTTAATACAGCCGGTTGGGTTACATTAACATTGATGGTATGCTGGCAGCCTGTACTATCAGATATAAGAACCGTATATAAACCTGCACTAAGTCCTGTGGCACTCGCTGTTGAATTGTTATTGGGCGACCAGGAATATGTATAGGGGCTGGTTCCGCCGGTTACCTTAAAGGAAATTGAACCAGTGGATTGTCCGTTACAGGTTACATTGGTCACGGTATCTGTATTAGTGAAATTAATCATCGTAAGGATTACGCTAATGGTTTGAACATTACATGCAGCATCGTGCACCGTAATCTGGTAAGTACCGGGGGCCAACCCTGTAGCAGAAGCAGAACTGCTAACATTAGGTGACCATGAATAGGTATAGGGTGGGGTTCCACCGGTTACATTCACATTTATGCTTCCGTTATTATTTCCACACGAAGGGTTTACATAAGTATCTGTAACAGTCAATGAGCCACAGGATGAACAAGTAGGATATTGCCAGTATAAGCCTATTGCCGTCCATAGCCAGCAATCGTTTGTATTATTTGTATAACCTGTATAGGTAGTAGTACTGTCGCATGCAGATACACTGGTGGCTAACACATTGGTATTCCAGAAATTATTAGGGAACGAGCCAATGCTGCCATTATAATTATCAACATTAAAATTAGGGGTAATATTATTCTGGCAATCTCCCTGCAACGAAAAAGCGCTACCCGAAGAACTATTCGTACAAGCCGTGAACCCTCCTCCTTTATATGTCATAGATGTTCCTGTCCAATTAGCCATATCGCCATCCCAAATTGCTATGTTCCCGCTATATTTGGCATTGGGGTCCACATACACAATTACGATTGAAACTCCGTCTACCTCCCAGGCAGCATTTAAAAAGCCTGTCAAATTAATTACATAATTTCCATTACCGGATATCATAGATGTTACATCACAGCGATAGGAAGCGGTTCCGGTTTCACCCCAGCAAACAGAATGGTCGTCTCCAATCATTACTGCAGGAATGGTATTCGTTACCAGTGCAGGATTTGTAATAACAACCGATGTCGGCGGAGGAACAGCTTCTGTATATGATACTCCGTAATATACATAAGCCTTCTGCACAACAAAACCGGCAGGCAGCCCTGCCATGGCGACGGTTGTCGGGAAACCCGTTCCGGGAACTGAATACCGTGTAGTAGTTTGAAGTCCGTTAATGATATAATTTACTCCGCAAAGATTTTGAACAAGATAACTCAACCCAAAAGTTGCATTTCCATTGGGTGTTTTATTGTTTGGCATCATTTTGGGCGCCTGCAACTGGTTATTGGACTTATCATTTATCCCATCATGCATCCCATTTTTACATGTCTTGCACTTCTGAAGGTTCTGTGCAGAAGCAAAATAAAAAACAGGAAAACAAATTAATAGAAGTAATATTTTTTTCATATTGGATTATATAGATACATTAATCTTATTTACTGAACAAAATTAATAAAATTTCCATAAAAATAACATACACTTGTTGCAAGCCTACTGATAAAACGAATAACATCCTGTAAACGTTGGGTATTGCTTACATGTTACACTTTTCAATAGCAGGGATATCTCCAAAAAAGCAAAAACTCCAAAAAACCTATGCCCGGAACTACCTTACTTTACTAAAGTTACATTACCAATATATGAATGCTGGTTATGTTGGGCATCGGTTACCGTTATCTTATAAATATAGGTATCCTCTTGCGATACAGTCCCTCCATGCACCGTTCC
>JABDCH010000033.1:1973-23310 GCA_013288205.1 Bacteroidota bacterium
CCAATATATGAATGCTGGTTATGTTGGGCATCGGTTACCGTTATCTTATAAATATAGGTATCCTCTTGCGATACAGTCCCTCCATGCACCGTTCCATCCCAGCCCTTTGTTATATCTGTGGTGTGATAGATCTCTTCGCCCCAGCGGTCGAAAATATACATATCAAAATCCGTTAAATACTCCCCTACCGGTTTGAATACATCATTGATTCCGTCTCCGTTCGGGCTGAAGGCCGAAGGGATATATAAACTGTACTCAGGTTCTATCACCAGGCAATTGGTTACCGTATCGGCACATCCTTTCTCATTCATATCTATCAATTCTATACAGTAGCGTCCTGTATCATGATAAGTATGCACGGCATTCACACTGTGGCTTACCGAATCGCTCCCATCTCCAAAATACCACCAACGGTATGCTATTCCATAATTGTCTTTCGTATTATCTTTAAAATCTACCGTAGGTGTTAAAATCGATACGGGTTGTGGGCTATAGGTGAACGAAGTCTGTGGTTTGCCATATACGTGTATCAATCCAATTTGGTTTAATGTCGAACTGCATCCGCTATCCGAAACCACTGTTAGCGATACATTATATACTCCACTTTTACTGTAACAATAGATAGGGTTCTCATCCTGCAGGCTGTCTCCGTTTCCAAAATTCCACTCATACAGTTCCTTGCCACCGGTCGGTGGGGTTGTATTCCGGAATTGTACACACAATGGTGCGCATCCTTCCGTAGCGCTCGATACAAAACTTACCGCAGGCGGTGGTTGTACATCTACGGTAGCAGTAGCTGAAACGCTTACTCCGCAATTATCGGTTACCGTTAATGTGTATATGGTGGTAATAGAGGCAGGTATTGTTATACAAGGTGAGGAGAGGTTGATAGGTTCCCATAAATAACTATCTCCTCCTGTTCCTCCGGTAGCCAATCCGCATAACTGAGCGTTCCTCTTGCTGCAGGTAACTGAGGCCCCATTAATACTTACTGCTAAAGGAGGCGGGAAGGTGAAGCTGGCATAACCGTATGTAATACATCCATTCGCATCGGTTACCTCTAACGTATATGTTATTGTTCCGGGTGGCGTTAATGTTGTTGCTGCGCTCGATGTACTTCCTACTCCTGTAGCAGGGCTCCATTTATAGGTATAGGGGCCTGTGCCTCCACTTGCATTACCGCTGTATAGTGCACTCTTGCCCAAACACGGTATGGGCGGGCCGCTGACAACTACATTTAGTGCTGTAGGTTGTGTGATGATTGTACCTGCCGTAGCAGTACATCCATTGGCATCTTTTATCGTTACCGTATATTTTCCTGCTGTCAGTCCTGTGCCGGTTATTCCATTCCCTCCCGCCGGGCTCCATTGATACCCATAAGGTGCGGTGCCTCCACTGCCACTGGCTGTTGCTGTGCCCGTGGGGGTTCCATTGCAGGTAACATTGCTAGTACTTACTATGCTTACCAGCACTGCCGAAGGCTGGGTAATGGTTACAGTTGCACTTGCCGTACAGTTATGACTATCCGTTACTTTCACCGTATATGTTCCTGCTAATAACCCCACGGCTGTTGCATTGACTTGATTACCCGGGGTCCATACATAATTATATCCCGGTGTTCCTCCCGTAACAGTTGCCGTTGCAGTTCCGTTCGGTAACCCGCATGATGCATGCGTAAATGTAGTAGTAACAGCTAATGTAGCGGGTTGTGTCATGGTTACACTTGCGCTCCCGGTACATCCCTTCGAATCTGTAATCTTTACGGTATATGTGCCCGCCGTCATTCCGGTAGCTGTGGCGGCTGTTTGTCCGCCTGGCGTCCACACATATTTGTATCCTCCATTTCCTCCACCTGCCTTTACGGTGGCACTTCCTGTACCTCCGTTACACAAGGGGTATCCCACAACCGTTATAACTCCTGAAACAACAATAGGCTGGGTAATCGTTACCCCTGCAGTTGCTGTACATCCATTATTATCTTTTACCGTAACGGTATAGCTTCCGGCTCCTAATCCGGTAGCCGCGGCTGTCGTTTGTCCTCCGGGGTTCCAGTTGTAGTTATAGGGCGAGGAACCTCCGGCACCGCTTCCCGTTGCACTTCCGGTACCTCCATTGCATACAGGATAAACAATAGAATTTATGCTTGCCGTTAATACTACAGGCTGCGTAAGGCTTATACCGCTGCTCCCGGTGCATCCGTTTACGTCTGTTATCTTTACTGTATATGTTCCCGCTTTTAATCCGGTGGCTGTGGCTGTTGTTTGGCCTCCCGGTGTCCATGAATAATTGTATGGAGAATTTCCTCCGCTGGCGGCCACAGTTAAACTACCCACTCCTCCATTACACAATACATTGTTTGGTGTAATAACCCCTGTGACAGACGACGGCTGTGTAATGATAACCGTTGTAGTGGCGGAACAGTTGCTTGTATCATTAACAGTAATAGTATACACCCCCGCACACAACCCGGTGGCAGTGGAACCAGTTCCACCGGCCGGAGCCCATGCATAGGTATATGGCTTATATCCTCCTGTCACACTTACATTGGCACTCCCCGAACAGTTACCGTTACATGGTTCATTAGCTATAACTGTCGGTGTGAGTATCAGGTTATCTCCCCGCAATGTCACAACAATCTCAGTATCCCGAGCAGGGCAACTTGCATCATTGATTGAACATGTATATGTACCTCCGCACAAGCCGGTGGCTGTATCGGTGCTACTTACATTCGGACTCCACGTATAAGTATATGGCGTAGCCCCGCCAGTTACCGATACGATAATAGAACCATTGCACCCGCTACACGCAGGGTTCGAATTATTGACAGCTGCCGTTAACGCCGTATCACCTCCACATACCGGCGGAGGAATAACCACTAATACCATAGCTAATCCTCCACAGCCGAAGCCATTACCTGCATTATTACCTGCAGTAACTGTGTAAACACCTGCGGTAGGCGCAGGTTCATCTGCATGGCTTACGTCGATACCATTACCTTCATGCAGTTGTCCCAGCCATGTGGCTCCTGTCCATTTATCTGTAAAAGGCCCAACCTGACCATTATTATTATCAAAGTTGCCATATATCATTGAGTTGGGAATGAAAGTGCTGATAGTATCCGTAATGCTTCCGCCGGTAGTACAGCTTATAGTAGCCGTATTATAAGTAAGACTGGCAATTGTAAGAGGATAACCTGTACCGCTTGCATAAAATGAAGCAGCAAAATTTAAATAATAGGGTGAATTATAGGGAGCCTCTGTACACACGATGGTATGTGTTCCCGATGAGGGAGCTATATATGCATAGGTTTCCGCAACAGCATAATAATAAACAAAAGCAGTAGCAAGGTGTGTGGCTGAATTACCATCTACCTTTACAGGACCTGAACCCGGCCCCTGCCAACCGTCGTATGTTATCAAAATGAGTTCATCACAATAGGTAGTATAAATGTCAAAAGTATTACTACCCTTTGCTCCTGCAACGGTATCGAGCTTAACAGTGCCGTAACATTGCGCGTTTATTACTGAAACACTGCCAAAACTCAGTATACATAATAAAATGGAAAGTAGTCCTTTTTTCATCTCTGGGGGGTAATATAATTATGTGATATTACATATTCATCTTCTTACAAACAAGCAAAATACAAAGCAATTTATCTTCCAAATATAGTGTTATTTTAAAAAAATACGTAATTTTTACCTCGAAAAACTTATAAACACATTGAACTCATTATCCTTAAATTGGGTTTTTACGATATTGGCAACGCAAAATCCAACCCTGTTTGTATAATCATTACGTACATACTTAAGAAAACGTTGGGTAATTCAATATTTATAATCCCGGGAACTACCTTACTTTATCAAAGTTACGTTGCCAATATATGAATGCTGGTTATGTTGGGCATCGGTTACCGTTATCTTATAAATATAGGTATCCTCTTGCGATACAGTCCCTCCATGCACCGTTCCATCCCAGCCCTTTGTTATATCTGTGGTGTGATAGATCTCTTCGCCCCAGCGGTCGAAAATATACATATCAAAATCCGTTAAATACTCCCCTACCGGTTTGAATACATCATTGATTCCGTCTCCGTTCGGGCTGAAGGCCGAAGGGATATATAAACTGTACTCAGGTTCTATCACCAGGCAATTGGTTACCGTATCGGCACATCCTTTCTCATTCATATCTATCAATTCTATACAGTAGCGTCCTGTATCATGATAAGTATGCACGGCATTCACACTGTGGCTTACCGAATCGCTCCCATCTCCAAAATACCACCAACGGTATGCTATTCCATAATTGTCTTTCGTATTATCTTTAAAATCTACCGTAGGTGTTAAAATCGATACGGGTTGTGGGCTATAGGTGAACGAAGTCTGTGGTTTGCCATATACGTGTATCAATCCAATTTGGTTTAATGTCGAACTGCATCCGCTATCCGAAACCACTGTTAGCGATACATTATATACTCCACTTTTACTGTAACAATAGATAGGGTTCTCATCCTGCAGGCTGTCTCCGTTTCCAAAATTCCACTCATACAGTTCCTTGCCACCGGTCGGTGGGGTTGTATTCCGGAATTGTACACACAATGGTGCGCATCCTTCCGTAGCGCTCGATACAAAACTTACCGCAGGCGGTGGTTGTACATCTACGGTAGCAGTAGCTGAAACGCTTACTCCGCAATTATCGGTTACCGTTAATGTGTATATGGTGGTAATAGAGGCAGGTATTGTTATACAAGGTGAGGAGAGGTTGATAGGTTCCCATAAATAACTATCTCCTCCTGTTCCTCCGGTAGCCAATCCGCATAACTGAGCGTTCCTCTTGCTGCAGGTAACTGAGGCCCCATTAATACTTACTGCTAAAGGAGGCGGGAAGGTGAAGCTGGCATAACCGTATGTAATACATCCATTCGCATCGGTTACCTCTAACGTATATGTTATTGTTCCGGGTGGCGTTAATGTTGTTGCTGCGCTCGATGTACTTCCTACTCCTGTAGCAGGGCTCCATTTATAGGTATAGGGGCCTGTGCCTCCACTTGCATTACCGCTGTATAGTGCACTCTTGCCCAAACACGGTATGGGCGGGCCGCTGACAACTACATTTAGTGCTGTAGGTTGTGTGATGATTGTACCTGCCGTAGCAGTACATCCATTGGCATCTTTTATCGTTACCGTATATTTTCCTGCTGTCAGTCCTGTGCCGGTTATTCCATTCCCTCCCGCCGGGCTCCATTGATACCCATAAGGTGCGGTGCCTCCACTGCCACTGGCTGTTGCTGTGCCCGTGGGGGTTCCATTGCAGGTAACATTGCTAGTACTTACTATGCTTACCAGCACTGCCGAAGGCTGGGTAATGGTTACAGTTGCACTTGCCGTACAGTTATGACTATCCGTTACTTTCACCGTATATGTTCCTGCTAATAACCCCACGGCTGTTGCATTGACTTGATTACCCGGGGTCCATACATAATTATATCCCGGTGTTCCTCCCGTAACAGTTGCCGTTGCAGTTCCGTTCGGTAACCCGCATGATGCATGCGTAAATGTAGTAGTAACAGCTAATGTAGCGGGTTGTGTCATGGTTACACTTGCGCTCCCGGTACATCCCTTCGAATCTGTAATCTTTACGGTATATGTGCCCGCCGTCATTCCGGTAGCTGTGGCGGCTGTTTGTCCGCCTGGCGTCCACACATATTTGTATCCTCCATTTCCTCCACCTGCCTTTACGGTGGCACTTCCTGTACCTCCGTTACACAAGGGGTATCCCACAACCGTTATAACTCCTGAAACAACAATAGGCTGGGTAATCGTTACCCCTGCAGTTGCTGTACATCCATTATTATCTTTTACCGTAACGGTATAGCTTCCGGCTCCTAATCCGGTAGCCGCGGCTGTCGTTTGTCCTCCGGGGTTCCAGTTGTAGTTATAGGGCGAGGAACCTCCGGCACCGCTTCCCGTTGCACTTCCGGTACCTCCATTGCATACAGGATAAACAATAGAATTTATGCTTGCCGTTAATACTACAGGCTGCGTAAGGCTTATACCGCTGCTCCCGGTGCATCCGTTTACGTCTGTTATCTTTACTGTATATGTTCCCGCTTTTAATCCGGTGGCTGTGGCTGTTGTTTGGCCTCCCGGTGTCCATGAATAATTGTATGGAGAATTTCCTCCGCTGGCGGCCACAGTTAAACTACCCACTCCTCCATTACACAATACATTGTTTGGTGTAATAACCCCTGTGACAGACGACGGCTGTGTAATGATAACTGTTGTAGTTCCCGTACAGCTCTTATTATCGGTTACAGTAATAGTATATACTCCCCCGCATAATCCGGTGGCAGTAGCGTTTGTTCCGCCTGCTGGCACCCAATTATACGTATACGGAGATACGCCACCCGTAACAGTGATCTTAGCGCTACCTGAACAGCTTCCGAAGCAAGGCTCATTGGCTATAACGGTAGGTGTTATGATAAGATTATTTGCAATAAGAGAATCAACTATAGTAGTATCACTGCAGCCTGCATCTTTTATAGTAATACTGAAGGTCCCCCCGCATAAGCCGCCGGCGCTATCCACCGTAACTCCATTGGACCAACTATAGGTATAAGGTGTTGTGCCCCCGGTTACAGATATGGCAATATGGCCATCGCAGTTACCACAAGTAGGATTAGATTGACTGGGTGGCGACACAACCATTCCGCCAACACTGCATTTACCGGGAATAATGGCAACCAATACCGTGCCTCCTCCACAACAGGAATTTGGGTCATTTGTTGTAAGAGTATAAGTACCTGCTGAGGCAGCGCTTTCATAACCCTCCGATGCATCAATTCCATTACCTTCGTGCATGGTTTCGGTAATGGTTGCTCCTCCTGTCACTTTCATTGCGTAAGGAACAAACTGTGCTGTATTATTGACAAATGATCCGAAAATCATTTCATTGGGCACCGTGGTGGTTATTGTTGTATTAATATTGCCAAAGCCGCTGGTCGCGAATTCGTTACTAACTAAACTATCGCAACTCAATAAGGTACAGGTTCCGGTTACATAAAATGCAGAAGCCATGTTCAAATAGTATGGCGAATTATAATTGGTTTCAGTGCATACAATAGTATGAGTGCCTGCAGCGGGAGCAGAATAACAGTAAACTTCGGCAACAGCGGAATTACTTGTGTGAGCCGTATTAATGTGACTGGCAGGATTCCCGTCTACCGTAACAGGACCCGCACCAGGACTGGGCCAACCATTATAAGCAATCAGAATAAGTTCATTTGCATTGGCGGTAGTAATGTTAAATGTACTACTCCCATTGGCAGTTGCGGAAGTATCGTATTCCACTGTACCATAGCATTGGGCACTTAAAGCAGTTCCAGCACTTAATAAAAAGAAAACAAATAAAATCAAACCTTTTTTCATCCCCTGAGAAGTAATTTTGTCTATGTAGTTTTATATAATTACTTATACACAATCAGTTAAATACCCGTAACCTATCATTCAAAGATAGGCTTATTTTAACACAACAATTTTGTATTAAAGTACAAATGTTTGGGGACAATCTTGTTTTTACGATATTTGCAACCCAAAATCTAACGCCTTTTATACTATAACGTACGTTCCAAAGGAAACGTTGGCATTTTTGGTACTATCCTCATAACTAATAGGTAATTTTGAATTAACACACCCATGGCAGACGAAGGCAGACAAATTATATTCTCGATGGTAAATATCAGTAAGATATTACCCAGTGGAAAACAAATCTTAAAAAATATTTACCTCTCTTTTTATTACGGAGCTAAAATCGGCGTAATCGGGTTAAATGGTTCCGGTAAATCAACCCTGATGAAAATTATTGCAGGAATTGAACAATCGTACGATGGAAAAATACATGTTTCTCCCGGATATAAAGTTGGATATTTGGAACAGGACCCTAAATTAGACCCAACTAAAACTGTAATTGAAATAGTACGGGAAGGCGCGGCCGAAATAGTGGCTTTGCTAAAGGAATATGAAGATGTGAACAACAAATTCTCTGAGCCTCTTACAGATGACGAGATGAATAAGTTGGTCGACAGGCAATCTCAACTCAACGATTTACTGGAAAAGCACGATGCATGGAATTTAGATAACCGCCTGCAAATTGCGATGGATGCCTTGCGCTGCCCTGACGGCGATGCACCTGTTAAAAATCTTTCGGGTGGAGAAAAGAGAAGAGTTGCATTATGCAGATTATTACTTCAAAAGCCGGAAATATTGCTGCTTGATGAACCTACCAACCACCTGGATGCCGAATCAATAGATTGGCTGGAACACCACTTGCATGAATACGAAGGCACCGTAATAGCCGTAACACACGATCGATACTTCCTCGATAATGCTGCCGGATGGATATTGGAACTCGACCGCGGTGAAGGCATTCCCTGGAAAGGCAATTATTCAGCCTGGCTGGAACAAAAGGGTAAGCGTTTAGCTCAAGAAGAGAAAACCGAATCGAAACGACAAAAAAACCTGGCACGTGAATTGGAATGGGTACGTGCAGGTGTTAAAGGCCGGAATGTAAAATCGAAGGCAAGGTTGGCTGCGTATGACAAAATGATGGGCGAGGATGTAAAAGAAAAAGAAGAAAAACTGGAAATATTTATTCCTAATGGGCCGCGATTGGGCAACGAAGTTATTGATGCCACACATGTGAAAAAAGCATTTGGAGAAAAGGTGCTGTTTGACGATTTAAATTTCCGCTTGCCACCTGCCGGTATCATTGGCATCATTGGGCCTAACGGAGCAGGAAAAACAACCCTCTTCCGTATGATAATGGGACAGGAAAATGCCGATTCGGGGGACTTTAAAATGGGACAAACGGTGAAGATTGGCTATGTAGATCAAGAGCATACTTCAGTAGACCCTGAAAAAAGTATTTGGGAAGTTATCTCCGGAGGGAATGAAAATATTATGCTGGGCGGACGTTTGCTCAACTCCCGTGCGTATGTGGCACGTTTCAATTTTAGCGGACAAGACCAAGGAAAGAAATGCGGAGTGCTTTCAGGCGGGGAACGGAACCGTTTGCATTTAGCATTAACGCTGCTTTCTGAAGCTAACGTACTACTACTCGATGAACCTACCAATGATATTGACGTAAATACCCTCCGTGCATTGGAAGAAGCCTTGGAAGACTTTGCAGGGTGCGCTGTAATCATATCGCATGACCGTTGGTTCCTCGATAGGGTTTGTACACACATACTGGCATTTGAAGGCGAAGGCAACGTTTATTACTTTGAAGGCGGCTACACCGAATACGAAGAGAACAAAAAGAAACGCCTCGGCGATGATGTTAATAAGCCTTACAGGCACAAGAAACTCGTCCTATAGGTCGGAGTCCGACAGACAAGTGATATGAAGTAGTCATTCCGAACTTGTTTCGGAATCGCAATAATTATTTTTTTACCACTAAGACACGGAGGACACTAAGAAACACTAAGGAGAACAGTGTTAGTGTCCCGTGGTGAACTTAGTGTCTTCGTGGTGAAAAAACGACACAAAACGACTTATACTATGAGGTCTAAATTGTGAATGTTAACTGAAAACAAATCAAATAAACTTTTAAATAAAATACAAATACTATTTAATCCTTACTAATGAAAGTAAAGGTAGGTTTTCGCTTCTCAAATCATTAATTTTTAAACTTGTTTTACTTATTGAATATATTGGAGCACAGTCCCCATAATCTTCATCTGTAGGAAAATATTGATGAATTTTCAAAGAATAATCTGTATGCAGCTCATTTGTTTTATATTTACCATAACCGCATTGGACCACATAATTTTTTTGTAAAGTATATTCAAATTTTGCAACAATTACTTCTTTACTATTTACCTTGCTTTCATAAAATATAATTGAATCTCCATAAAAGTATATTTTGTAACTGATTGCAGAATCATACTTTTCAACCCATGTTCCAATAATGTCCTCCCGTACTTCTTCCTGCCCCATAAGTGCTTCCTGCATTTCTTCCTGCGCAAACCCAAAAGTGGCGAGGGAAAGAAATAATACGGCTGATAGAAAAGTCCTCATAAAATAGTTGCTAATTTACAAAATATTTTAAAGCCATAATTTCCAATAACATACACCGGTTCTGCTTAAGACCTTTTAAACAAAATGCAACAAGCTACCAAAGAGCAGGGATTTGGGTTACATGGTTTTTATATATTTGTGTTCTTCTAATTACCTTATAATGGCACAAAAAAATAAATATGATGTCTACATTAATGATAAACTTGAATATATAGACATGGAGGCGAAGTCGGAAGAAAATGCCATTGAAGAAGCAAAAGATTTATTTGTTGTCCAGTCTGAAATAGGTCAGGAAGGTGAGAATATCGAGGTTAATCTGGCAGATTATACATTCAGGGCAGTTAAAAAATCGTAATGATGTAAATGTTAATTGCACTATTACAGATGTTTCCCCAATAAAGTTTTTCATATACCAAATTTTCGCCCCTTTCTTTATCTTTGACCCAAACTAAATCTATGGATTGCCAACCCTTCACCCTCGACTTTACCGGCTCTGCTGATGACCTTCTAACCCACATGCAACAAGCGGCCAAGGAGCAGGGCTTTGCATTGAGCGTAGATGCTACAAGCATATCGGTTAAAATATTCGGTATTACCATGGCTAAAGCCAGTTACCAAATCAATGGGCAACAAGTAACCATTAGCATTACACAAAACCCTCCGGGTTGGCCTTGTGAAAAAACACAGCATATTATTACTAAGTTTTTAGGAGAAGGAACAAAGGAATAAAAATGGCTACTCACCAATATATTTAGTTAATGTATCAAGGAAAACCGCTCGCTGGTCAATAAATACATTGTGAGATGCATCAGGCACAATAATGAAATTTTTTTCTCCAACTAATGTTTTTAAATTATTTAGTTGTAGCATATCAAATAAACCATCATCCGAACCGTAAATTCCAAAAAACTTTACCCCTTCCTTTTTACAGGCTTCAATATCGTTGAAAAGATTTAATGTGGTGTAATGTTCATTCTTATAAAAGCCCTGCACAGGCGGATAGTCGGATTGCATCAGCATTTTAGCATCCGGATTTGAAAGAACACTTTGATAAATTGCTTTACATTCTTCCGTAGTGTTTTTAGGTCTGTAGAGATTGCAATGCATAGCATGATAAAAGAGATACAAACTATATTCAAGCGAAGCAGTATCCATTTTTTCAAGCATGGCAATATATTTAAGATTTGCAGTGTCATTCTTCTGAGTGTAGAAATCTTTGCAATGATGTAAAATGGCAGTAAGTGTCATTTGGTATGAAAGAGGAGAACTTACCATCACTAAATTTTTTACCATTGGCGGATTTTTTTCTGCAAAACGAATAGCCAACGTTCCACCCCAGCTATGCCCAATAAGTGTTGCGGTACTTATCCCATATTTTGCATAAATTCCTTTTAAATCATTTATATCTTCATCCATGGTAAACTTACCGGGCATTTTATTGGAGCGCCCGCATCCACGTTGGTCGAATACGATTACATAATACCCTTTATCAGCCAGCTTTTGTGCTGTGGCTAATTCAAAACCTGCACAATTATAACCGGGACCTCCATGTAAAAAAATAACCGCTGGCTTATGGCTATCACCAAAAGTCTTTGAATACAAAGAAGCTGAATCTTGAGAAAACGCAACAAACGGCAGAAGAGTAAAAAGAAGTACAAGTATTTTTTTCATCAGTTGATATAAAAATTATATATTAAAAATCAAATATAGAGATTAATTAAAACCCCGTACAACAAGTTTCCTTTTAATCTTACGATTTTAAATTATGTGCCTGCCGGGCTCCGGCTACATTCTTTCCGGCACATCGATGCCCAAGAGCCAGAAAGCCCGTTTTATGACTGCTCCCGTTTGTTGGGAAAGCGTAATACGGAAACTTCTTGCATCTGCGTTTTCCTCTTTCAGCACAGGATAGTCATGGTAGAATTGATTATATTCTTTCACTAATTCATAGGTATAATTAGCCACCAGCGCAGGGCTATAAGTATCTGCAGAAGCTTTTACCACCGAAGGAAATTCATACAGCTTGCGGATAAGGTTTCGTTCTTTGTCGGCTATATCTTTCACATTTACAGATGCAGCATAACCTATATCTTTCGCTTTATTCAACAAGGAACAAATACGCGCATGAGTGTATTGTATAAAAGGCCCGGTGTTACCTTCAAAATCAACCGACTCGCGGGGATTGAAGAGCATTTTCTTTTTCGGGTCAACTTTCAGAATAAAATATTTGAGTGCGCCCATGCCAATGGTTCTGTATAGTTCTTCGGCTTCCTTCGATTCAAAGTTTTCAATCTTACCCAACTCTTTCGTAATCTCCCTAGCGGTATCTACCATTTCCTGCATCAAATCGTCGGCATCTACTACCGTTCCTTCCCTCGATTTCATTTTACCTTCGGGCAACTCCACCATGCCATACGACAAGTGAAAACAGCCAGCAGCCCATTTGTAGCCCAATTTTTTCAGGATGAGGAATAGCACTTTAAAGTGATATTCCTGTTCGTTGGCTACTACATAAACCAATTTGTCAAACTTATAATCTTGTGAGCGCAGATAGGCCGTACCCATGTCCTGGGTTATGTAAACCGAAGTGCCGTCGGAGCGCAACACCAGCTTTTGATCTAACCCATCATGCGTCAAATCTACCCACACGGAGTGATCCGTCCGGCGGTAGAATATTTCCTTTATCAAGCCATCGTCCACTATTTCTTTCCCCATTAAATAGGTCTCCGATTCGTAATAGGTCTTGTCGAAATCTACACCCATAGCCTTATAGGTAACCTCAAAGCCTTCGTAAACCCAACTGTTCATCATTTTCCACAGCTCTATAGTCTCATCATCGCCACTTTCCCATAAGCGCAACATTTCACGCGCCGCTTCCATCAAGCTCGATTTCTTATCGGCATCTTCTTCCGATAACAACCCTTCTGCCATCAATTGCTTTAGCTCTTCTTTATATTTCTTATCGAAGAGAACATAGTATTTACCTACCAGGAAATCGCCTTTCAAACCCGACGAAGCAGGTGTTTCTCCCCCACCCCATTTTTTCCAGGCCAACATAGACTTGCATATATGTATACCTCTATCGTTAATCAAGTTTACCTTGATAACATTGTTTCCGGCTGCTTTTACAATACGCGATACGGCAAATCCTATCAGGTTATTACGTACGTGACCTAAATGCAAAGGCTTATTGGAATTGGGACAAGAGTATTCCACCATAACGGTTGGAGAATCCTTCTGGGGCTTCGTAAAGCCGTATTCCGCATTTGCAGATATGGTTTTCAGGAAATCAATCCAATATGATTTAGAAACTGCAAGATTCAGAAATCCCTTGATAACATTGAAGGATTCTATCTCTTGTAGGTTATTCTTTACATATTCACCCAGTTCGTTAGCTGTTTCCTCCGGTTTCTTTTTGGAATGAGAAACAAAGGGGAATACCACGATGGTAAAATCACCTTCAAACTCCTCACGGGTAGGCTGAAGGGCAATGTTCAGCTTCGAGCTATCGGCACCATATAATTGGGTTACTGCCTTTTTTACTGATTCGGTTATGAGTGTTTCGATATTTTGCATGCTTTACAAGAATACAGATTTTTTAGAAATGCAGAAACCGCAAAGAGCGCAAAGATTTACCAAATTCTTTTGTTTTCCCTTTGCGGGCTGTTTCTTTGCGAACTTTGCGGTTAGATGAATATTTTTCATAGCACCCTCGTTATCTGGTTAGCGGCTTTCTGTAATATTTCGAAGGCATTTTCAGCCATTAGGTTTTCTTTATCGAGTGTCGGGTTTATTTCTGAGATTTCAAAGGAAACTATTTTTTTACTATAAAGCAAACGGGCAATAAAATTTCCTGCTTCCCTTTCCGTAATACCATTCTTGGTGGGAGTTCCTGTACCCCGTGAAATTGTGGGATCCATACTATCCACATCAAAAGAAATATGGATGATATCGCATTTGTCTAAATAGTTCAGTACTTCTACTGCGGCACGCTCAACCCCTTTCGAACGCATCTCTGAAACGGTATAGTTGTGTATGTTGAGTTTCTTGATAATAGCACTTTCCTGCAATTCCAGGTCGCGCATACTTACATATATCAAATCCGATGGAAGTATCTTGGGACTAATCCCTCCGAGGGCTTTAAGCTTCTCCCAATAGGTTATAGTCTCCTCATCAGGCTCATTTACTTTGTTCACCAAATTGTCCACATCCAATATAGCAGCCATAGGCATTCCGTGCATATTACCTGAGGGTGTTGTGTAAGGTGAGTGAATATCGGCATGGGCATCAATCCATATTATACCGAGCCTCTTATCAGGACAGGCCATTTTAATTCCTGCGACTGTCCCAATAGCCGTACTGTGGTCGCCCAATAAAATAATAGGGAAGGTATTGGGCGCTTCCACTGCCTTTTTAACTTCCTTAGCTAAGCGTTCAGCAACGGCATATACGCCTTTTATACGTTTGGCAAATTCATTATGAATAGGCTCCAACAACAACTTGTTTTGAACCAGAACCCTGACTGATTTATTCTTCTTAAAAAAGTAGCTACCGAAATCGAGTGCGGCAATTTTAAGCGCGTCCACACCCATGCTGGCGCCGCGAGTGCCTGCTCCTATCTCCGATTTTACCTCTATCAGCTTTATCTGTTTCATATCTTAGTTCTCAGTGAAAAGTAGTCAGTGGTCAGCTTTTTATTCTTCATATTAATTTTTCAACTGTCAAAAGTAACTCACTTACTTTACTGTATTTTTTTCAAAGTAGTTTACTTACATTTGCGTCCTCAATTTAATTCAACCCACTCAGAAATGGAAAACACCTATAGGGACCTCATACAGCAAACCTTTAATTTTCCGCAAGAAGGTTTCCGTGTAGAGGACAACGAACTCTATTTTCACGATATCAATTTGATGTCTATCATCAAACAATATAAAACCCCTCTCAAACTTACTTATCTGCCCAAGATAAGTTCACAAATCCAGAAAGCAAAGAAACTCTTCAATGTAGCAATGGCAAAAGCCGACTACAAAGGTAAGTATAGATATTGTTATTGTACCAAAAGCTCGCATTTTTCTTTTGTGTTGGATGAGGTGCTTTCTAACGAGGATGTTCATATTGAAACCTCTTCGGCCTTTGATATTCCTATCATTAAGGACCTTTATAAAGAAGGCAAACTCACCAAAGAGCACTATATTATTTGCAATGGTTTTAAACGCCCAACTTACAAACAATATGTTTGCGAGCTCATCAATAACGGCTTCACCAATGTGATCCCGATATTGGATAATAAGGAAGAACTGGAGTATTACAACCGCTCTGTTAAGAAGAAATTTAACATTGGCATCCGTATTGCAGCCGAAGAAGAACCTACCTACCCTTTCTATACTTCGCGCCTCGGCATTCGTTACCGCGACATTGTAGACTTTTACAAAGAAAAGATACAGAAGAACCCGAAGTGCCAGTTGAAGATGCTGCACTTCTTCATCAATACCGGCATAAAGGATGCTATTTACTATTGGACAGAATTAGCCAAATGCCTTAAGGTATATTACCAGTTAAAGAAAATTTGCCCTAGCCTCGATTCTTTGAACATTGGCGGCGGATTACCTATACGCAACTCACTTGGTTTTGAATTTGATTACGAATACCTGATTGAAGAAATCATTTTACAGGTGAAAAATTTCTGCGACCAGAACGAAATTCCCGAACCGGATATCTTCACCGAGTTTGGTTCCTTTACGGTAGGCGAAAGCGGTGCCGCACTTTATTCGGTATTAGATAAAAAATGGCAAAACGATCGCGAGCTGTGGTACATGATCGACAGTTCTTTCATTACTACCCTGCCTGATACCTGGGGAATTAACCAACGTTTTATTATGCTGGCGCTGAACCATTGGGATCATGAATACCAGAAAGTAAACCTGGGGGGACTTACCTGCGACAGCCTCGATTATTATAACTCAGAATTACATACCAACGAAGTTTACCTGCCTAAATTCAACTATAAGGAAGATGAGCCTCAATATGTAGGGTTCTTCCACACGGGAGCTTACCAGGAATCATTAGCAGGTTATGGCGGTATTCAGCATTGCCTGATACCTGCACCCAAGCATGTTATTATTGACAAAAACGATGATGGTGAAATAAGCACCCGCCTTTTTGCCAAAGAGCAAAGCTACAAGAGCATGTTGAAGGTACTGGGGTACTAGAAGAGCTAAGAGTGTCCGAACCGAGTGGGGGAATCTCTTTAACTCTGCTTATCTCTTACTACTTATCCCTAAAACATACGAAAAAAACGGGTATAGGAATGCAAAGAGGAAATTAAATTTGCTTATATTTGTGTTATGAATATTCAGGCTAAAAAACTCAGTCTTATTGAATGGTTAGTTTCATTGCAAGATGAGACAATGATTAATAAGATGTACGATTTTCGTGAGAAATTAGCGCACAATCCTGCTAAGCAAATTAGTATTGATGAATTAATGGCAGAATTGGAACTTTCGGAGAAAGCTCGTAAAGCCGGAAAGGTCACTACTCTCGAAGAGCTTGAAAAAGAATCAGGAAACTGGTAGATTTTCAATATGAAAATTGTTTTTACCGACATTGCAAAATCTCGCCTAAAAGACATTTATCTTTATTACAAACAAGAAGCCTCGTTGAAAGTTGCCCAATCCATCAAGGACACTATTCTGTATGAAATTGGTAAACTAAAGAAACATCCTGCATTAGGCAATGAGGAGGAATACCTCTCCAAATTAAAGCAAGGATATAGAAAACTAATTATTGGAAACTACAAAGCTATTTACCGTATAATAGAAAGTACCATTGTAATTGACACCATTTTTGATTCGAGGCAAGAACCCAAAGAACTGGCTAAAGAAATCAGGAAGAAAAAATAGCTACAAGAGCATGTTAGAGGTATTGGGGTACTTAAGCTAGATTACGGAAATAACGAAAAAAAACGGGTATAGGAAAGTTAGGAGCTATGAACAAAGAGCTAAGAGTTGCATTTTCACTCTTAGTTCTTAACTCTTAGCTGCTATTTATCCAACTCCTCTATTGTCTTCTTAATAATATGAGCGGCTTCCAGTATTTGGTTTTTATTAATTACCAGCGGTGGAGCAAGGCGAATAATATGGTCGTGGGTAGGTTTAGCAAGAATACCGTTTTCTTTCAATGCTATGCAAACATCCCAGGCAGTTACACCATTTATAGGGTTTATCACAATAGCATTCAGGAGTCCTTTACCTCGTATCTCTTCTATTCTTTGAGAATCAATAGAGCGTAGTTCATTACGGAATATTTCGCCCATTTCGACTGCATTTTCAGCTAAGCTTTCATCGCGTATCACCTCGAGGGCAGCAATAGCTACCTTGGCTGCAATAGGGTTGCCACCGAAGGTAGAGCCATGCTCTCCGGATTTTATGCAAAGCATAATTTCATCGTCAGCCAACACAGCAGATATGGGATACACCCCGCCTGACAAAGCTTTGCCCAATATCAATACATCAGGACGTACATTTTCATGCTCACAGGCTACTAGTGTGCCCGTCCGCCCGATTCCGGTTTGCACCTCATCAGCTATAAAGAGTACATTATTTTTTTTGCACAATTTAGCGGCCTCATTCAAATAACCTTCGTCAGGAACTACAACACCTGCTTCGCCTTGAATCGGTTCTACGAGGAATCCTGCTACATTAGGATCTTTCAAGGCTTCGCGCAGGGCTTCTATATTATTATAGGGTATTAATTCTATGCCGGGTGTATAAGGACCATAATCCTTGCGGGCATCAGGGTCACTGCTCATCGAAACAACGGTAATGGTGCGTCCGTGAAAGTTGCCTTCGCAAGCAATTATTTTCGCTTTGTTTTCCGGTAACTTCTTAATGAGGTAGGCCCATTTGCGACAAAGTTTCAACGCTGTTTCTACCGCTTCAGCACCTGTATTCATGGGCAACACCTTATCATAGCCAAAGAAGGAAGCTATAAACTGTTCATATTCGCCTAAGGCATCATTGTAAAAAGCCCGTGAAGTGAGTGTGAGTTTTTTAGCCTGCTCTATTAAGGCATCCACAATTTTAGGATGGCAATGTCCTTGGTTAACGGCAGAATAAGCCGATAAAAAATCGAAATACTGTTTGCCTTCAACATCCCAAACATACACACCTTCGCCCCTTTCAATTACTACTGGCAAAGGATGATAGTTATGGGCGCCATATTGTTGCTCCATTTCGATGAGCCTTCCGGCTCTATTTTTTCTGACAGCTAATGTAACCATGGTAGAGTGTTTTTATCTCCCTCTTATACGTAAGAAACAGGTCGAGGGTTGTGTTTTGGAAAAATTATTGTGCAAATTTAAGAATAATGCCGCATCTTTGAAATGATTTAAAACAGGAAAATGCAACAGGAAATAGCAGAAAATGCAGAAGCCATCGACATCGGTGAAGAAGGAAATGCCGTAGTGCGCCAGCAAGACAGGGTAATATTTGTAAAAGGCCTTGTGCCGGGCGATATAGCCGATATAAAAATTGTAAAAAAGAAGAAGAAATATGCCCTGGGCAAGATAATTTCTATTAAGAAGCTCTCTCCCCTGCGTGTACAGCCTGCCTGCAAACATTTCGGGACATGCGGAGGATGCAAATGGCAAAACCTCGATTATGAAAAACAAATAGCCTTTAAGCAAAAGCACGTGGAAGATGCTTTCGAACGTATCGGCCATATAACGGTAGAAGAAAAGTTCCCCATTATTCCTTCGGCCAATGTGTATTATTACCGGAATAAACTGGAGTTTACCTTTTCTGCTAAACGTTGGCTAACCCACGAAGAAATGGGCGATACAGCCAATTTTAACCAACCGGGACTTGGCTTTCATGTACCCGGCTTATTTGATAAGGTAATCGATATTGAAGAATGTTATTTACAACCCGAGCCTTCCAATTCTATCAGGAATGAGGTAAGAGAGTTTACCAGGAAAGAAAGGATGCCTTATTTTGATTTGAATGCTCAGGAAGGTCTTTTAAGAAACATAATGATACGGACAACTATTACGGGTGAAATAATGGTGGTAGTTGTATTTGCTCAAGATGACAGCAAAATGCGCGATAAACTATTAGCCAATATCTTGCAAAAATTCCCACAGATAACTTCGCTGCAATATATTATCAATACTAAGAAAAATGATGTATTCAGCGATTTGCCTTCTGTTACATATTCGGGCAAAGATTACATTACTGAACACCTGGTAAAGAAAAATGGAGATGTTTTGCAGTTCCGTATTTCACCCCAATCTTTCTTTCAAACCAATACCACGCAGACCAATGTACTTTACCAAAAAGTGAGTGAATATGCTGGTTTGAAAGGCAATGAAATAGTATACGATTTATATACCGGCTGCGGAACGATAGCCTCATTCATAGCTTCGGAAGCGGCTTCTGTGGTGGGTATTGAATACGTTGAACAAGCTGTAATTGATGCTAAACAAAATGCCCAATTAAATGGCATAAAAAACGTAGATTTTTTTGCAGGCGATATGCAAAAGATGCTTACAGAAGAATTTTGCCGCCATCATGGAATACCGAATGTAATAATTACTGACCCGCCTCGTATGGGCATGCATCCCGATGTGGTTAATGCCATCCTGAAAATGGCTCCGGAGAAAATAGTGTACGTAAGCTGCAACCCCTCTACCCAAGCCAGAGACATTGCCCTGATGAAAGAAAAATATATGGTAAAAAAGATACAGCCATTTGATATGTTTCCGCACACTTCGCATGTGGAGAATATTGCGCTGTTGGTGAGGATATAATCAGGGAACTATTCATATTTCAGCGTAACTGCTGGCTTGATGCGGGAAATGATAAAAGAAGGCAAAATAAGTATCAGCATACAAACCAGGAAGGAGCCTATGTTGATAGCTATTACATATTGCCAATTTACATAAATGGGAACCTGCGAAACATAATACGTCTCCTGCGGGAGTTTTATAAGTCCATATTGACTTTGCAGCCAACAGAGCAGTAATCCAACCGTATTACCTATTAACAAACCCAATGCAATCAGGTAAGCGCCATCCATAATAAATATTTTCTGGATGCCCCAGTTGCTCATGCCAAGGGCTTTTAGAACCCCTATCATATTGGCATTTTCTAAAATAAGTACAATCAGCGCCGAAATCATGGCAATGGCTGAAACAATCACCATCAAGCTAATTATAATAACGGCATTCGTATTTTGCAAATCAAGCCAATCGAATATGGCTGCATTGGTCTTCCTGACGCTTGTAGCAACCAAATCCTGCCCTATGATATGGTTGACGGCATCTTCGTTCTCGCTTATATTTTTAAAGTTGTAGCAGGATACTTCAAAACCTCCCACCTGTTGGGGAGTCCAGAAATTAAGGCTTTGTACCTGACCTATATCGGCAAACACCATGTATTTATCAAACTCATCCAAGCCTGTATGGTATATACCCTTTACGTAAAAAGTCTTTACCCGCTGCTCGTAGCCATAGTTTCCGGCGCTGTCGGCGTTGCGGGTGCGGGTTACAAAGAAAATTAATAATTTACTGCCAACGTTAGCATCCAGCTCCGATGCAATGGTTTGAGATATTACAATATCATTTACCGGCGTAGTGTCATGCGCCCTGAAAACAGCTCCTTTAACTAAATTATTCCGGATAAATGTCCAATCGTAATCTTCTCCTATTCCCTTCAGGATAATTCCCTCATTTTCCGTTTTTGTTTTAATAATGCCGCTTTTGGTAGCATATACCTGCAAGTGTTTTACCTGGGGCATTTTTTTCAGTTCGCTTAAAAACGGCTGAAAACGGCTTATAGGAGAAGGTTCGAGCGAATTGTTATTATCCATTTTATTAATCTGGATATCGGCGCTGAAACCCTCAACCTTATCTTTTATCGACATCTGGAATCCCACTACAATGGCAACAGTAAGTATCATTACGGCCATTCCCATAGCAACACCAGCAATAGCAATATTAACCGTAGGGCGTGAAATCTTCCCGTCCTTTACCCTTTTACCGATTACACGCTTCGCTATAAAATAAGGTACATTCACCGGGCGATATTATTTATGTTATTACCAGTTATTGAAGGCCTTGTCAAAAACGTCCTGCACAAGCTGGGTGTTTATCTGGGTAATTAAATCATTCTGCACCACGCTTATATTCTGGTTGCTGGGGAAGTCAGCATAGCGGGTAAAAGAAGTATTAAAACACTTTTTAGTATCTTTTTTATCTGTGTAGGTAA
>JABDCH010000033.1:23320-23449 GCA_013288205.1 Bacteroidota bacterium
CAATAGTAATGGTGAGGCGCGTGGTGGCAGATTGTCCCGGAGCAGACGAAGAAGCCGTAACAGGTGCAATGGAATACCCCGAAATATCACCCTGGAAATCAAGGTCGCCTGATTGGGTAAGGGTTAAGC
>JABDCH010000034.1 GCA_013288205.1 Bacteroidota bacterium
CAGCCCATTGCCGCTGGCCACGTATGTATAGGTATAAGCGCCTTCCAGGCTGCTGGTCTTGCCGCTTGTCCTTCCAAGCGCATCGTAGGTCATGGTGCAGGTGTTTCCGTTGGGGTCCTGCATCGTCACCAGTTCGTTGTAGGCGTTATAATGATAGGTATAGTAGTTCACAAAATTGATATCATGCATTTGGGCCTGCCTTCCATAAGCATCGTAGGTGAATGAGTTTACCGTATTGCTGTTCAGCACCACCGAGGCAGCATGTCCGTTGCTAAAATAAGAATAATTTACGGTACTGTATGCCGTAGCAGGGCTTCCATACTCATAATCGGTAGAGTTTACCAGGAAACCGGCAGGGTCGGTAGTCTGGCTCGATGCCGTACCGTCGGGCTTGGTAACTTTTACCGTAGTGTTTCCGAGCGCCGAAGCGGTGTACGAATAGGTGGTGCTAAGGGTGGGCGCACTGCCACAGGTACTTGTAACGCCGGTGATGCGGTGCTCCACATCGCTGTAGGCTTTGGTAATGGTAACGGGGTCATAATCTCCGTATGTAGCAGATATGGATGTTTTTTGGTACATATCGGTACTCTGGTAATCGTGCCCTAATGCATCATACGATTGTTCTTTATATACATCTGCGCTGATGGTGTTGGTGGCAAGCAAAGTCTGGCGGTCAAACCAGTCATAAAAAGTCTCAATGGTTGGAGAACCCGATTTGGCAGAGGTTACAGAATAAAGTGAAGTATGTGTAATATCAAAAGGGTCCGACCCGCTGCCTAAGGGCAATTCAGTCGGTGAGACCCACGCGTAAGTCAGGGTTTGAACCAGGCCGTCGGGCGTAGTTATCTGCGATGACCTTCCAAAAGCATCGTATTGATAAGTGGTAGTTAGCCCGTCAGGGGTGGTTATGCTGGCCGGTTTTCCCCACATGGCATTGTAGCTGTATATTGTACTTTGTCCTAAAGCATTGGTGCTGGCGGTTTTAAATTGTGAGTAGCCATCATAGGCGCAAGTGGTTGTATAAGTAGGGCAGGTGCCATCTGCCGAGCTGACTACCTGCTTCGTCAATGCTCCTGTGTTAGCATCGTAAGTATTTGTAGTAGTTACCGCTTCGCCGGTAGAGGGGTCAGCGGTGCTAGATGTCAAGTGCCCTGCGCCATCCCAACTGTTAGATAATGCTCTGGTATAAGAAGGATTAGATAAATAGGTAGCCGTAGTGGTGCAGGTGGCAACAGCAGCCGGTATCCATGTGGCGCTAGTGGTATAAGTGTTTTGCACATCCATAGTTTCTACCACATTTGAATTACTGATAATGCTTATTTGGGTTTTCTTTTCCTGCATGTTGCCATGATTATCGGAAGTATAGGTATAGGTGGTAGTGGCCTTGACACCTGCCACATCATCATTGGCTACACTTCCGGTCTCGGGAAGAAAATAACGCAGTCCTCCCAATGAAACAGAACTATAGCTATATGAGCCATCGGAAACAGTGGTAGCTAATGAAACGGCTGTAGTTGTATACGTACTCGGTACTAATGTAAAAAAGGGAGATAAAATATTATTGGTAGAAGAGGTGCTGTAATCAGTAGCACTGTTATAGGATGTAACCTCCAAAAATCCCAAAAATCCCAAACCATTTTTGCAATAAATGGCATCCTGGTATGTATATGTAGTGGTGGTAGTATCTGTATAAGTAATGTAATTGCTGTTACCATCTTTGCTGAGACTGGTGGTTGTGTGGTTGCCGGTTCCATCGGTAGTTGTAAGACGGCTCACCACATAAATGGGTTCCTGTATATCCAGCATACTACTGGGGACGCTGACGCTTCGGTAACTGGATGCCCTGGGCTTGCTATAGATAGCTGAATTGGTAATGGGCTGGTAGGTAAATTCAGTAGAATTATTATACCCGTCCACCGCCTGCACCATGCGCCTCGATTGTGTACCTGCATAGAAATATAGTATGAGGGGGCCTCCATCAGTGACCCCGGTGCCCAAATTGTTTTCTAACAATACATCCGTAGTGCCATCTCCGTTAAAATCGCCAAATGCTATTTGCCAGGTTTGGGGATTTATATCACGACCTGATACAATAATATTAGCCCCCGCCACGAATGAGGTCCCCGTACTATAATAGGTTTTAATAAGTGTATTAGTACCACTGTAATCGGGAATAAACTCCAGTATATCTGTTTTTCCATCCCCATTCACATCCACAGCATAATAAAAATAAGTGGGGTAGGAAAAAGGATTGTCGCTTGAAAGTGTGCTTACTGGCAGTGATGCATAGGAGCCTTGCCCTTTTCCGGGGTGCATTGTCCATGAACCAGAGCCTGAGCTATAGGTTAGCACATCAGTAATGCCATCTCCGTTGAAGTCGCCAAATAATACATAGGGGGTGCCGCTACCATTATTTATAGACGTAATATTTCCATATACATTGTCCTTACCATAGGTATCGGTAGGATAGTATTCTGTATAGGTTTCATCATCCTCTCCCGGGCAATAACCAACTCCGGCTGAATCTAATGTATTGGGAACATAGGTATTTGTATTGTATTGAAAAGATGAAGTATCTGCCAGAACAACTATGCCGTTACCGGGTCTTCCAAGCCCTGATGCCCCATCCAATTCAGCCACATAGGTAGTATGCCCATACGTTTGGGTAGCATCAAAGCTCACAATTACCCTTTGAGTAGGATCCAAACCTCTCCGATAAACATTAACCAATTCTGTCTTTCCATCTCCATTCAAATCCATGGGAATAGCATGAGAAAAATCGAGGTAATCTCCGCTACCCTCATATACCCTAATTTCAAAATTGGGACTTGTAGGTAGAGTAGGTGTGACTGTATAAGACGAAGAAAGTTGTTCCTGGGGAGTAGTTGATGAAGCACCAGCATTTAACCATACCCTGTAATAAGACGTGTCATGTAAATAATTAAAATGATAGTTGAAAATATCCATTTGCCCGTCGCCGTTCAAATCGAGGTATAAAACAGTACTTAGGGTTGTATTTGCAGGAGCGTATACAGAAGTGGTTTCAAAAGAATTGTTATACATATCATAAGCCTTTATTGTATTAGCAGTGGCAAATGATGAGCCGGTAGATAGGGCAACATGAATATCTTCTTCCGCATCGGCTCCTTCCGCCACGCTGCTAAAATTAAACGTAGAAACAGCATAGTCATCTTTTCCATCTCCATTAAAATCACCAGCGGTTTGATTTAAACTTGCTGTAGATGCATTGCTTACAGGAGTTTCAAACGTACTACTACTGATTGTAGTTGGGTAGGACGTAAAAGTATATGCGCTGGTAAAATAGGGGCATGAAATTCCTGAGGTATATAAAACTTGACTAGTCCATGTAAAGGCATAATTACTATATCCGCATGGATCTTGGTACTCCTCTCCCTCCGTTTCTCCAACCCCATTGTAGGTTCCATTTAATGAAATCACATCTGTTTTCCCATCTCCATTAAAGTCTAACAAGGTAAATTGCGCAGCTTCCTGAAAACCCGATGCTCCATCTGCTATTCCACCTAAAGCATAAGGGTCTGCTTCGACACAATTATTGTACGTTAAAGAGGGAAGACCGCCACTGCCACATGCTGAGCCCACAACCGGACCATCCGAACCATAACTAAATTGCAAGGGGTTTAATACAGAAGTATGATCTGAACCTGTTTCATCTATTTCCTGTAATAACGTGTAGAGATTTGTAGTGTACTTAAAAGAATACTCTTTGAAAAATGAACCGTGAGAATTAATGGTAATGTTGTCTAGGATAAGAGTACTGTTCAATGCTCCATCGGCTATGTAAGTAGTATTGGTCTCGGTTTTGTTTTTATAGGAAAAAACTACAGAGTTATAGGGAGTAAAGCCAGCATTCGTATTTCCTGTATAATCTATCTCCTGAATACAAGCCTCACCATCATTGTTCATATATTTAAAAGTCATGTAATTACCAAACTGGTCCGTTATCTTGTCTATATTCCATACAAAAACGGTGCTTTGTCCAACAGGAACTAATCGTGAATCAAGACTTCGTCCATACTCCATTGTCAACCCGCTTTTGGTCTTTACCTTGAACCATTCAGGGCCATTGCCGACTGTCCCGTTGGAGGTAATTAAATTAAAAGTTTCGCTTTCGGTAGCATACGTTAGACCATTCGATCCATAAGTACCGGTCACTGTCTTAATTAGCCTGTTGCCATCTAAAGCAAACCAATCGGAATCGGTGAGCGTTACACCCTGAGTTTGGTCGGGGTATGCTCCTCCAAAATTATGATAGGGTGTTCTTCCCAGCCTGGAAATAGAGGATAGTCCTGCAAGATTCCAGCCATAGCCCAATAATCCTTCAACGGATTGGCTACTATATACGATTGATAGTTTGGGTACCATTCCCATTGTTCCAGGAGGTATTACAATAGGAACAGTATACGTGCCTGCCCCGGTTGGTGAAACTCCATAACTATAGGGTGTTTTTCCTACAGCCAAAGAAGTATTGGGCATAGTTTCACTCAATGCGGCCTCGTTACTTAATATATTAGTTTGACTCTGTGTTGCATACGTTGTAGTTGTGCTTACAGGTACAGCGTTAATGAATAAATGTACGATGCCAGAACTTCCATGAGCAGTCATCCCCGGCTGAGCATTGACGCTAACCGGGTTATAATATTGACCAGCAGAAAGAAGAGAACTTAAATTCAACTGCCCATAAGAATAACTATATGTTATTTCTATTAGGAGTAAGAGGATATATTTTAAGCTTTTCATATAAAGAATAATTAAAGAATTAAAGCGTACTAAATTGAATTTGTTAGGGCTTTACTTCTTTTTATTCAGTTCTTCAAGAAGCTGTTTATTTTGTTCCTCAAGGGCTTTGACCCTTTTATTTAATTCTATTAAATCCAACGTGAGTTCCTCAATCTGTTTTGTATCTTGAGTAACTATTTTTTGAACCGATATACTTCCTTTACTTTCGACTTCTTGGGCTGAAGGCAGTCCTGGGAGGTGGTGATTATTGTTTATGTATTCTTCCAGATTTTCAAGACTCCTGTGCTTATAGCCTTTGTCAAACACATAATCAGGCCAACTGGCGTATAATTCAACATATACATCTGTAGCTATTACAGCTCCATCTACAGCTAATGAGTATCCCGCAGGAACATTGTGCGTATTAATAGCGAGCGTATTTGTTATTATTTTTCCAGTAGTCGTGATAGTATCATAACTAAAACTTACTGTCTTTAATCCTGAGGTAATAGTCCCTGTGTGGCCATTTACAGTTATAGCTGTATCACTCACTCCTGCAGTAAGTGAACCTGCTGCTGTGAGAGCTCCATCTGCATTTACTATTGTCGCGCTGAGTTGTAAGGTACCCGAGGTAGAAACGATACTATCTACTACACCAGCAACCAGTTTAAACTGGCCTACTGAAATACCGTTGGCTGATTCTATGTAATTTGCATAGAAAGTGCCTGAGTCTACCACATTACCTACAACTTGAAGGGGATAATGAGGGTCTACTGTTCCAATACCAACATGGCCATTCGATAGTATTACCATGGCCTGGGAATTATTCGTCTTGAAAACTAAAGATTGACTATTAGTAGTTCCCAGGAAATTACCAGAAGAGATGGAATTTCCACTGGTAGACCATTGTCCAAAGCTAATTTGGGATGAGAGGATTATTACCCCACATGTTAATAATTGTAATCTCAATGCAGAAATATTGGTGATTTTCATAAATTTTAATTTTAACAGTTATTAATTTTTTAATACTACTATATAGGATAAACAGCTTCTTTTGATTACAAATTTTATTTATACTTTTTATTAAAAAAAATAACTTCAACGAACGGCAGTTTTTTTTCAACGAACGGTATAAAAATAGATTTAAAGTAAAATTCCGAACGTAAAAAAGAAAGACAATAGAAAATTTGCTTCATTTTATGTTTCATTTTTCACAAAACTATTTGTTGTATAAATACTGTCAAGTCACAATTATTAAACAGTGGGGTTGACTTATTATATGGTAGCATTGTGTTATTAAATGGTAAAATAATATAGCTGCACTTATTCAGCAAACTTATATACGAGTTCCTATGTTTTGTTTTCATTCGACATTACTTTACACCTCCTAAATAAAATAGGAGATAGATTAATACTACCCTAAAAAGCGTGGCCTTATTTATAGGTAACAGGTCGAACTAAGGAGAATGTGTGAAAAAACCTATTTGTAATGCCTCCGAATCTTATTAACGAAAGCGAAAGTAATTGTGGTAAATGAAATTTCAAAGAAAAAAATGATATATTTATGTTAAATAAACATTTTCAATTAGAAATCAGGGAATTATAATTTCGATATAATGATAAAAGTATCACTATTCTTATGCTATCAGAATGAATGGAATAATTTGATTACCAAATTACGCTATTTAAAATCACAGACTTTATTAAGTATAGTAATACCAAATTAATACATATCTTAGAGGGGAATTACTTTAACTGAAATAACTTAGGTAGAGTAACTTAAATGCTTTTAGATGTTTTATTCTCTGTCGGTTCAGGAATAAATGGTACTGGTCGCCCGAATAGGATAGTCATGAATGATTCTATATCTTTATACTTTCCATTATCGGAAGCATAATAAAAAGCACGAGCAATTACCTTTCGTATAATTGGTTCTGTTTCGGATTTAGCAATTGCCCATACTTCATTTTCATTCATAAACATTATTTCTGCAACCATAGTTGCAATCATTGGCCGGGTATAGCCGAGTTCTTTTAAAATGGTTTGATATGCTTTGGGGCGACCTAATTTATTACATGAAAAGAAACAGAGCAGCCCTATTTTAATAAGGCTTTGTTCCTATTGATAACCAATATATTACTTGGCTGAGATAGTTTATGCCAATGCTTAACTTTTTCTATGATGAAGTTTTCTGAATCCATCTTGTGATAAAAGAACCAGTTATTTTGAAGTATTAAACCGATTATTCTGTAATAATTTTCCTCAAGTAAATATTCAGGGCAATCGTTTAGTTTGATTTCGTTGGAAAGATAGTCATAAAAGGATTTAACGAATTTCACAATAAACCTTTCTTCCGGCAAATGTAGCCTATCAGCAAAAATTTGTGTATTCAATCCTCCTATTAGTTTAGTTTCAATAGTATCATGCTCAAAATCTTCCTTGTAATTCTTAAAATGATTGTTTAACGCTCTTTCAATTATATATAGTGGTAAACGTTCATTTAAAGAATATTCTACATCTTCAATTTTGAACTTAAATTGGGTTAGATTTTTTTTGCCATTTAACCCTTCAATCAGGCTTCTTATTGCCTTATAATCATCACAAGGGGGATTAGGATTTGATTCAGTTAATAATTGATGACCTGAAAACAATGTTGCAAGTCTAAATGATTGTGAAATGTGGGAAAGGTCTGAAATTATATCCTTTAAATTTAAGATATTAAAACGATTACAAATGAAGTAGGCCTCTCCTAAAGTCTCTGCACTTTTATTATCAGTTGTAAGATTTATAAAGTCTATATCAAAATATTTTAATAGCTTATCTTTATTAGGAGGTAAAGACAAATACGTAAATGATGGGTCTTTCAGATGTCTTTTAATATAATTCCTGACATGCCCCATTTTTTGAACTTCTGTAAATTCAATGGTATCTTCCTTTGTTTTAAAGGGAATTAAAGCAAAGTCAAAAAATTTAACTATGAAACGCAAAATCTTTGTTCTGTCTTTAGAATTATCATTACAGATAATCTTTTCTTTCGTGAGCATATTGTATATAGCAACGGAAAGGTTGAAATTGAATTTTAGTTTTTCACTTGCATCCCGATAGATATTTTTTCCATAGTGTTCTAATGATTTCTGCCAATCCCCCTTGTATGGTAAATCTTGTTCAAAGTATTGCATATAACACTTAACAAAATCTTTAATTATCCAAGAATCGGTTAATGTTATTGATTTATCGGAAATTTTCTGTCCAACACTTTTATTGAACTTAGCAGTAATACTAATTAATTCCGCTGGGTGAGTTCTATTTCTTAAATCCCTCCGATTCTTATCTGAAACAATATCAAATAAAGTCTCCAATTTTTTTATTTCACTATCAATTTTAGTGATTGATTTTTCAAAATCATTACCTATATACATTAATACTCCTTCAAGGTAAGTATGTTGAGCTATTGCAATTAGCTCAATAAGTAAATCCTTAATATGAAGAAGTTTATTATCATTTATAAAGTTCATTATTTCAGTATAAATGGTATTTGTCAGGATAACTCTATTATACATGTGCTTACCCATGAAACCTGTCCTAAAATGTCTTTCCTCGAAAACATCCCTGAAATATTTATTCAATAAAAAGGTTAAATAATGGGTAGATCTGCAAAAGGCATCCTCCATTGTTTTACCGGGAATCACATACAAATTTATTTCTTTATATTCTGCATTTTTCTTCGCTTCTTCCAAACGGTCATCCATTCCACTGATATTGAAAAATTCTAAGTATTCAGGATAATTGCCCGGACTATTTTTGTAATGGAACACATAGGTTTCATCCCAAAACCAGTGAGTATATGTCTCTTTTTCAATGTCCTTACTCATAGGTAAAGAATTTTAGATTAAATGAACCTCCGGCAGGTTTGCAACTGCCTTTTCTTTTAATGAATTTACTATTCTTAAATACCTGTCAGTATAGCTTAGTGAATTATGTCCTAATAGGGAACTTGCATTTTTTACATCACTTCCATAATATATAATTCCTGTTGCAAAACTATGCCTGGCGCAATGCCATGTTATTTTTTTCTCGATTCCTGCTTTCTTACACCAAACAGCTAAATCTTTTATACAGGCATTATGAGACGGTAGGGTAAATACCAATTCCTCACCTTTTCCACGATTACCTAAGATCGTTAATGCACTTTGATTTAGATTAATGCTAACAGGAATACCCGTTTTTTGCTGTGTTAAATTCATTATGCCGTTTTGTATGTTCTTCCATTTTAGTTGTATTATATCACAAAATCGTAATCCCGTAAGACATGAAAATAGAAAAGCCCTTTTTACTTGGTCATTTGTTACACTTACTTTTGCCATTGTCTGTATTTCCTCAAAAGTGAGTATCTGCTTTTTAATGATAGTATTTTTCTTTATCGTTATACCATCAGCAGGATTTGAAGTAAAGAGTTTTTCCCTGACACCATATTTTAGAATCTTCTTAAATTTTGAAAAATAGTTTGCAGGGGATTCGCCTTTCAACGTATCTTCCAAGTAATCTTTAAACCTTGTAACTATATTTTCGTTTACCTGCTTTGTAGTGAGTGAATTTATTGCCTCCTCTTCCATGAATTTTTTGAACTTATTAAGTGAAGCAACCATTGTTCGCTTATCTTTTTTTGTGTAGTTCTTTTCGTAGTTCTCAAAGAACTTTACAAAATCTATACCATTCTTAAAGATAGGAGAAATGTCGTATTCATTACTTTGTAATTGTTGCTCCCGCTTATTCTTAATCCGTTCTGCCAATTCAAGTCGTTCCTTATTCTCCTGTCTTTCTATTGGGGATGTTGGCTTACATAATTTGAGATCTTTTAGAAACTCATAGCTTCTTTGACCATTATGGTATATGTCCAATATCAGTGAAACAGTACCATCGCTATTTCCCCTTTTTCTTAAATGTATGCTCATAAAGTAAGGTTTTATAGTTTTATTGTCTTTATATTCCTTTGTATTGATAATGGTTTCACAAAGATAAGTGATTTACTTTTATAAGTAACAATAGAGTAACAAAATATGAGAAATGAAAGAAAATAATCATCAAAGTAAAAACAATAAAATAAATACTTAAAGGGTTTTTATGGACATACAAGAGACCAAAAAGTATGGTTGTGTAGCCTCTCTCGCTACAACTCAGTTCAATGCCCAAAAACCCGATAGGGATGGGTATTATTTATTTCGGGAAGGGTATCATCAAAGAACCGGTTAGCGTTCAAATATTGAGACCCTCAGTATTGCAATAATCAACAGTAGAATTTGTTTTTCCAAAATATATGTATATTTGCGCCATGAAATTTACACACTTGCATCATCATTGCCATCATCCTCTCCATCGAGTAGGCAGTAAGTGTATTGTACAATAACCAGAACCATAGCATAACAATATTCCGAAGGCTTACCGTAAAACAGTAAGCCTTTATTATTTTATTTAAATCCAATTATGACACTAAAAATAGCGATACAAAAATCAGGCAGATTATACGATGATTCGGTAAAACTGCTTAAGGAATGCGGCATCGAATTCAACAATAGCCTTAATAAACTGAAAACTGAAGCATCTAATTTTCCGCTTGAAATTCTTTTCCTGCGAGATGATGACATACCCCAATATGTAGCGGATAAAGTAGCTGATATTGGTATAGTAGGTGAAAATGTGGTGATGGAGAAGCAAAAAGACGTGAGGGTACTTGAACGCCTTGGTTTTGGCAAGTGCAGGTTATCCATAGCCTTCCCAAAAGGGAAAAAATATCAGGGAATAAATAGCCTTGGCGGAACCCGCATTGCAACGTCATATACCCATATTCTAACTGGTTTTTTGAAAAAAAATAAAATAAATGCAGAAATACATGAAATAAGCGGTTCCGTTGAAATTGCACCGGGCATTGGGCTAGCTGATGCTATATGTGACTTGGTAAGCTCAGGCAGCACACTCTTCACCAATGGCCTGCGCGAAGTGGAAACTATAATGAAAAGTGAGGCTCTTTTAATTGGCAATCCTTTACTAAGTAAACAGGAGCAGGCTATTGTCGACAAACTTATTTTTCGGATACAGGCGGTAAAAAAAGCATCGAAAAACAAGTACATATTATTGAATGCCCCTAATAAGAACCTGGATAAAATAATTTCGCTTATACCCGGCATGAAGAGCCCTACCATTTTGCCTTTAGCCCAAGAAGGCTGGAGCAGTGTACATTCTGTGCTGATGGAGGATGTGTTTTGGGAAGTGATAGAAAAACTAAAAACAGCTGGTGCGCAGGGTATATTGGTGGTACCCATTGAAAAAATGATTCTTTAAAATGAGAGTAGTTGAATATCCATCCCGGGATAAATGGGAAAGCCTGGCTAAAAGGCCAACAGAAAATTTTTCATCCATAGAAGAGTCAGTGAAAAGCACTATTGAACTTGTCAAAACGAAAGGTGACCCTGCGCTTATACAACTTACCAAAAAGTTCGATAAAGTCACTGTTGACAATATCAAGATAGATGAAAAAGTTATAAAGTCATCAGCGAAAAGTATTCACTCTGCTCTTAAAAAAGCGATTGATACGGCATATAAAAATATCTACACTTTTCACGTTGCACAAGCAAGTAAAGTAGGCAAAATAGAAACTATGCCGGGTGTACTTTGCTGGAGAAAATCGATACCTATTGAAAAAGTAGGATTATATATTCCCGGTGGTTCAGCACCTCTTTTCTCTACGGTACTTATGCTTGGCATTCCTGCTCAAATAGCCGGGTGTAAAGAAGTAATACTATGCACCCCCCCTGGTAAGGGTGGCGAAATAAATCCTGCCATATTGTACGCTGCCTCCATCTGCGGGATAGAAAAAGTATACCTTGCAGGCGGGGCACAAGCCATTGCAGCCATGGCATTTGGAACAGAGACCATTCCGAAAGCGGATAAAATTTTCGGTCCGGGAAATCAATTTGTAATGCTTGCCAAGCAATATGTTTCGCTTAGTGGAGTAGCAATAGATATGCCTGCGGGCCCTTCGGAAGTGCTTGTTATAGCGGATGATTCCGCCAAGCCTGGTTTTGTAGCAGCCGACCTGCTTAGCCAGGCAGAACATGGTCCCGATAGCCAGGTAATATTTGTTTCAACCAGCAAAAAACGAATTGAACTGGTAAACAAAGAACTGAGTACTCAACTTAAAAATTTACCCCGGAAGGCGATTGCCGAAAAGGCATTAACGAATAGCCGGGCTATCCTTCTGAGAAATTTGGATGATGCCATAAGTTTCTCTAACCTATATGCGCCTGAACATCTTATCCTCTGTTGTTCTGGCGCTATGAAGATCGCCGAAAAGGTTATCAATGCAGGCTCGGTGTTCATAGGAAACTATTCACCTGAAAGCGCCGGAGATTATGCTTCGGGTACTAATCATACGCTGCCTACCAATGGCTATACTAGAGCCTATAGTGGAGTTTCTTTAGATAGTTTTGTAAAGAAAATTACCTTCCAGGAAATAAACCCCAAAGGACTATTAAATATTGGTCCTTCTATTGAAATAATGGCAGAAGCAGAACAACTGGAGGGCCACAAGAATGCTGTTACCATTCGTATAAACGAAATAAAAAAAAAGAATGTTTGACCTGAAAAATATATTGCGCCCCAATATTGCAGCCCTTATCCCGTATTCTTCTGCCCGCGAAGATTTCAAAGGTGAGGCCGAGATATTTCTTGATGCCAATGAAAATGCACTGGGTTCTGCTACCGCCAGCCATGCACTTAACCGCTATCCTGACCCGATGCAAATAAAGGTGAAAGAAAAATTGGCAAAACTAAAAGGTATAGATCCGTCTGCCATTTTTCTGGGTAATGGAAGCGATGAGGCAATTGATATTTTAATACGTGCTTTTTGCAATCCCGGAAAAGACAATATCATTATCCTTCCACCTACTTACGGCATGTATGAAGTAGCTGCCCGTATCAATGATGTCGTAGTAAAGGCAGTTAACCTGGATAAAAACTTACAACTTGATTTACCAGGAATAGATTCTGCTATTGATAAAAATACTAAACTAATTTTTGTTTGTAGCCCTAATAATCCTACTGGGGACATTATCTCCAAATCGGATATAGAGGAATTATTAAAATCATTCAATGGTGTGATTGTGGTGGATGAAGCCTACATAGATTTTGCCGATGCAGAAAGTATGCTCCAAGAGATTGGCAAATATCCCAATTTGGTTGTGATGCAAACTTTTTCAAAAGCATGGGGACTTGCAGGATTAAGGGTTGGAATGGCCTTTGCAAGCAATGCTATAATAAGCGTGATGAACAAAATTAAAGCACCTTATAATGTAGGGGCCCTTGCCCAAAAACTTATTTTAGATGCACTGGATAATAGCAATAGGGTATCTGAGATGGCTAGCGTATTGAAAAATGAACGGAAAATGTTAGCTGAAAGATTACCCAATTTCTCATTCGTGAAAGAAGTTCTTCCTTCCAGTGCAAACTTTCTATTAGTAAAAACAAATAACCCAGGTGAACTTTATGATTTCCTCATTTCGCACCATGTGGTAGTGCGCAACCGTTCTTCTTTACCCCTGTGTGAAGGTGGATTAAGAATAACAGTCGGAACGCCCGATGAAAATAAAAAACTACTTTCGCTTTTATCCATATTTGACAAAAAATCTAATCCATGAAAAAGGTATTATTTATAGATAGGGACGGCACCATTATTATAGACCCTGCCGTAACAGAACAGGTTGATTCGATTGAACTGCTTGAGTTTTTACCTGGTGTTATTACTTCGCTGCATAAGATTGCTATGGAAACCGACTATGAACTGGTGATGGTGACTAATCAGGATGGACTTGGAACTGATTTCTTTCCTGAAGAAAAATTCTGGCCGGCACACAATATGATGCTGAAGATATTAAGGAATGAAGGAGTAGAATTCTCGGAAGTATGTATTGACCATTCTTTTCCAAAAGATAATTTACCTACACGCAAACCGGGAATAGGAATGCTCACCAAATACTTTTTGCCGGAGTACGATTTGAAGAATTCTTTTGTGATTGGAGACCGGTTTACAGATATAGATCTGGCAAAAAATCTAGGATGTAAAGCCATTCGCATTAATGGCTACGAATCGAAGCCGGTGGAAAATAATTTAAAGCCCTACCTGGCATTGGATGCCGAGAACTGGAATGCTATTTATAAATTTCTGAAGCTACCAGACAGAGTTGTCAAAAAGCTAAGAAAAACCAATGAAACAGAAGTTACAGTTGAATTGAATTTAGATGGAACCGCAAAGACCAGTATTAAAACTGGAATTAGTTTTTTTGACCACATGCTGGAGCAATTGGGCAGGCATTCAGGTATTGATTTAACCGTTATGGCAAAAGGTGATACACATGTAGATGAGCACCATACCATTGAGGATACAGGAATCGTGCTTGGTGAAGCATTTGCAATAGCATTAGGCCACAAAAAGGGGATTGAACGCTATGGATTTTGCCTACCTATGGATGATTCCCTCGCGCAAGTAGCAATTGACTTTGGAGGAAGAAACTGGATTGAATGGGATGTCGAATTTAAAAGAGAGAAAATAGGTGACATGCCCACTGAAATGTTCTTCCATTTCTTTAAATCATTTTCAGATGGTGTAAAGTGTAACTTGAATATAAAAGCGGAAGGCGATAATGAGCATCATAAGATAGAATCTATTTTTAAAGCATTGGCAAAAGCCATAAAGATGGCTGTAAAACGTGATGCAACCAACATGATTCTACCTACAACCAAAGGAAGTTTATAAATGAATGTAGTAGTAATAAGATATGGGGCGGGCAATATTCAATCGGTGCTTTTTGCCTTGCGACGCATTGGAATAAATCCTGTCCTTTCGTCAGAGCCGGAAGTTATTTCAAAAGCTGATAAGGTTATATTTCCCGGTGTGGGCGAGGCTTCAAGTACTATGAAAGAATTAAAGTCGTCGGGACTTGATACCGTCATCAAAGAACTTAAACAACCATTTCTTGGAATATGTCTCGGGCTTCAGCTTATGTGCAAACACTCGGAAGAAGGGGATGTTGATTGCCTGGGAATATTTAATCTGAAGGTTAAAAAATTTGCTCCTTCGTCTGTTTATAAAGTTCCGCATGTAGGCTGGAATAACATTGAGCAATCGGAAGGGCCTTTATTTAAAGGTATTCCGGAGAATAGTTACGTGTATTATGTTCATAGTTTTCATGCGGAAATAGGAAAAGAAACCTGTGCAAAAACGAATTATATTAATCCATTTAGCGCATCTCTTTCAAAGGATAATTTTTATGCCGTGCAGTTTCACCCCGAAAAAAGTGGCACCACTGGAGAAACGACTTTGCAAAACTTTATAAGTTTATGATACGCGTAATTCCTGCCATAGATATTATAGATGGAAAGTGTGTACGTCTTGCCTATGGTGATTTTTCGAAGAAGGTGATATATGACGAGAACCCGGGCGAAGTAGCTAAACGTTTTGAAGATGCCGGAATAAAACGACTGCATTTAGTCGACCTGGATGGAGCAAAGCAAGGTGCAGTGATAAACTTCCGCGTATTGGAAAAAATCGCTTCGCAAACAAATCTTACTATTGATTTCGGGGGAGGAATAAAAACCCACGAAGACATTCAGATTGCTTTTAATAGTGGTGCATCTATGATATCTACCGGCAGTATTGCAATAAAAAATAAATCACTTTTTAAAGAGTGGCTGATGGCATACGGAGCGGAAAAAATAATAGCTGCGGCTGATGTGAAAAATGAAAAAGTAGCCATATCGGCTTGGCTAGAAGATAGCGGCATCTCCGTCTTCGATTGCATAAAAGAATTAGTAAGGGACGGAGTTACACAGATTATTTGCACAGATATTTCGAAAGACGGAAGCCTTGCCGGGCCTGCAACAGAGCTATATAAGAACATACTGTCGCGGGAAAATAATTTCAGCCTGATTGCAAGTGGAGGCATTAGTTGCTTGCAAGATATTGAGTTGGTAGAGCATGCTGGCTGCAAAGAAGTGATAGTTGGAAAAGCGCTATATGAGGGTAGAATTCAATTAAGTGATTTAAAACCTTTCATTTTATAAAATGCTTACTAAACGTATTATACCATGCATGGATATCCGCGATGGAAAAATTGTGAAGGGAATTAACTTTCTTGACATAAAGGAAGTCGGCGATCCGGTGGAACAAGGCGCTTATTATGCCCAACAGGGTGCCGATGAATTAGTTTATTTAGATATCACCGCTACGAATGAAAACCGGAAAATATTTCTTTCACTTGTGAGGGAAATAGCGCAGACTATAAATATACCGTTTACCGTTGGTGGAGGCATTTCTACTATAGATGATGTATCTGCATTATTGGATACAGGTGCCGACAAGGTTTCCATTAATTCAGCAGCCATAAAAAATCCTGAACTTATTACTGCACTAGCACATCGTTTTGGCTCCCAATGCATCGTCATTGCAATGGACATAAAAAATGAACAAGATAATTGGTTTGTCTATTTGAATGGAGGTAAAATAAAAACTTCACTGCAAGCTTCTACCTGGGCAAAGGAGGCAGAAGAACTGGGTGCAGGGGAAATATTGCTTACATCTATGAACAACGATGGAACTAAAAATGGTTTCGCTAATGACGTGACGAGAACTATATCACAACAACTACACATACCTATAATTGCATCCGGAGGGGCAGGCACTATGCAGCACTTTGCCGATGCATTCACCGTTGGAAAAGCAGATGCGGCGCTCGCTGCGAGCGTATTCCATTATAAAGAGATTGAGATACCTGTACTTAAAAAATTCCTCGCCACTAATAATATACCTGTAAGAATATGAAAATAGATTTTGCAAAATTTGAAACAAGCCTCGCGCCTGCTGTTATCCAAGACTTTGAAACCGGAAAAGTCCTTATGCTGGGCTATATGAATGAAGAAGCCCTTGCCAAAACGCAACAAGAAAATAAAGTTGTTTTTTTCAGCAGAAGTAAAGACCGTCTGTGGATGAAGGGGGAGGAGTCAGGCAATATCCTACACGTAAAGGAAATATTGGCTGATTGTGATAACGATGCTATTCTTATCAAAGCTATCCCGACTGGGCCAGTTTGCCACACGGGTGCAGATACTTGCTGGGATGAAAAAAATGAACCTGACTTTTTGAAACGTTTGGAAAATATTATTCAGCAACGAAAGAATGAAGCATCTGAAAAGTCTTATACGGCATCACTTTTTAAAGCGGGGATAAATAAAATAGCGCAAAAAGTGGGAGAAGAAGCTATTGAACTGATAATAGAAGCCAAGGACAGCAACGATGAACTCTTTTTAAATGAGTCTGCTGACTTACTATTTCACTACCTGGTGCTGCTTGCAACAAAAGACAAAAACATGGACGACGTGATAGAAGTGTTGAAGAAGAGGCATGGATAATGGTATTTGCTAAAGTGATCAATATAGAAAACAATATATTGTAGTGTAGTTCGTTTTAGCTATAATTGCTCTCCATGCAAAAATCCCCCTGTAGAACAGCATTTAAATTCCTTTTTCTTTGGAGCTTCGTCCTTTTATACGTTCAAAGCGGTTTAGGACAAGCCATTATTAAAGGCAATGTAACCGATAGCCTAAATATTCCGGTTCCATACGCTGCAGTAGGTTTACTTAATACAAAAGACAGCTCGTTGATAAAAGGAGCCCTTTGTAACGATTCTGGGGTATATACATTTGACAATATAAAGCCCGGTGCTTATTTGATCAAGGTTCAGGTTATTGGTTATTCAGAACAATTCAGCCAAGTTGTAAAGGCAGACAGCATTATCAATATAGTTCCTGTTATACAAATGAAAGGCTCCGGTAATAATTTAAAAGCAGTTAGAGTTGTAGCCGATAAGCCTTTTATGGAGCATCAGGCAGATAAAATAATCTTTAATGTGGAGGGCAGTGTTGTTTCATCTGGTAAGAATGCGCTTGAAGTGCTAAATGATTTAGCCGGGGTAACTGCCGATGATAATGCCAACATAACTGTGCATGGCAAGGGTGGAGTGTTGGTGCTGGTAGATGATAAACCAATTTATATGGATTTGGCTACTTATCTTAGAAGCATTGATGCGAGCCAGATAGAGAAGATAGAGGTAATCAGTAATCCTTCAGCTAAGTATGAAGCATCGGGCAAATCGGTTATTAATATCATACTTAAGAAAGATAAAAACCTCGGGCTTAACGGGCAGTTTACAAGCAATTACCGTCAGTGGATGTATGCAGGATTCAACGAGAATTTGAACATAAATTACCGCACTAAAAAGTTCAACTTTTTTGCTAATATGGGAGTAAATTTCTTTCATAATTATACTACCCATACTATTAACGAAACCATTGAAGGTGCAAATGCTATGCAGTTAGTGTTTAATGAGAATGCTCCCCAGGTTACCCAGGGCGCAAGAGATTACAGTACGGCGGGGATAGACTTTACACCGGATAACAAGCAAACCATTACGTTGTCGGTGGATGGCTATTCGTTGCTCGTACCTGATAAAATCACCATTAATAATACTACAAACATACGCTCTCAGAATGGTTCGATCGATTCCAGTATATATAACCCTTCTGTTACCAGCGACAAGGAAACGCAGATTGTTTATGGCATTGATTATAAGTTCAAGATTGATTCAGATGGAAAGGAGTTATCGGCCAATATGAGCTTTCTTCCGTACAGGGGCTCTAATTCTATACAAAATTCCATTTACTCGTATGATGGCACGGGAGATGTATTATTGCATGCTCCTGAATTGTCGAGTGCGTACGAACCATCAACTATAGACATATGGCATGGCAAGGTTGACTATACTCAGCCGTTTGATAAGAAAAGCAAGCTCGATATGGGGTTTGAAGAAGAAAATGCGATGCTCGATAACAATGCTGCGTTTTATAATATTGTACAAAATGTAAATGTGGTGGATACTACCCGCACTAATCATTTCAATTTTCAAGAGAATGTTTTTGCAGGATATGTAAACTATTACCGCAAGCTAAGTAAAAAGGTTGACCTTCAGGCAGGGGTAAGGGCAGAACAAACAAATGACAAGGGCATACAATATGTGCACGATACGTCTTTTACCCGCAACTATCTTAATCTTTTCCCAAGTGCGGAATTAAGCTGGGAGTTGAATGATGCCAATTCATTTTCGTTATCCTATTCCCGCCGAATCGACAGGCCTGATTACGACGATATGAACCCATTTATAACCGTACTAAGCCCATATAATTATTCGGATGGAAATATTAATCTTCTACCCCAGCTTTCTGATAATTACGAGCTTGACTATAACCTGGGCGACCTAATCAACACCACTTTTGGTTATGTTCATTTTACCAATGTTATGGCTGAAGGAACACATCAACAGGATGGTTCTTATATAACCTATAATACGCCTATAAATATTGGTAGCTACAATGTGTATTATATGGAAATAACTTCAACATTACGACCCATTAAATGGTGGACATCCATTAACACATTAAATACCTACCACGATCATTATTTTGGCACGTTCAGTGGTGATGCAGTTAATAATTCAAATCTTTCTTACCAGTTTCACAGTAACAACATGTTTAATTTCAAACATGGTTGGCGGGCGCAAATAGTGTACTGGTATCATTCATCAAATCTTAATGCAGTGTTTGTGGAGTCTCCCTTATCAAATCTTGATATGGGTGTAGGAAAGTATTTTGATGATGACAGGTTTTCGGTTAACCTGAATGTTACAGATGTGTTTGCAACCCGGATAAATACCAGTACTCAAATTTCTCCCGGTCTCAGCATAGTTGATACCCGCTACAATGATTACCGGAAAGTACGCTTGAGCTTAACCTGGAAGTTTGGCAAATCGCAATACCACAGGCAGGAAGAAAATAACAAGAAGAATATACCTTTAAAGGGGGGACAGCAATAACTGTATAAAAACTACATTTAATACTGGTTACTAATCTCGACAGCTTTCTCTAAAAATTCATCACGTCCTTCCATTACGCCTTTTATTGTTTCATTAACAATTACATCAGGAATGAATCCAATGCCGTAAAGTTGCGAGCCGTCCTGTTTCAACACTTTCATGCCTGTAAATACTATTCCATATCCACCGGGCAAATAAATCTGGTTTATATTTCCGTTCGTGCCTGCCGTTGGCTGTCCAACAATGGTTGCCAATCTATATCCCTGGATAAATCCCATATAACTTTCGGCATAACTTATAGCGCCTCCCCCGGTTATAAAAATAATTTTTGCAGTTAAATGAGGTTTTTCCGGGGTCATTTCCCATCCGAAAGGCTGGAACCCGCTTACAGTATAATTCGGGTAAATAATTTCAGGTACCCGCATCCATGTTTTGCAAGTATCATTCATAGTCAATAAGTGAGAAATAAACTCATGGTTACTATTGGGATATCCCCTTAAATCACAAATGATACATTTTGCTTTTTCGAGTTCAGGCATCAAGCTATCAATCTCCGGCTCGCTTATTTGATCTATATTTAAATAGTAGGTAGACGCATCAATTTCCTTATATTTTGTTGTGTTTTCGGTTAAACCGTAATATGCATTGGCATTCAATAGCCTGCTTAAGGATGCCGATTTGGGCGTTCCGCCGGGTGGAATTACTTCCAGGTTTAGTTTTGATGAATCAGGGCCATATAAAATCTCCATATTTTCCCGCTCCTCCAACCACCCCTTCGTTCCTGCCGAGATATACTGTGCAACGCTGTCATAATATTTTCTTGAATTAATATTTTCTATTTTCTTAATCTCTGTACCTATAGTAAGGGTAGATGATTTATCTAAAATTTTAGTTATTATCAATTTATTTTCAATCCACGCTATTTCAATTGGGGGGAGAAAACTAAAATTTTGATTACCGGAATATGAATAGACATGCCCGTGCCCATCATGCAGTTTCGAGGCAAATCTTTTCAGTATTGGCAGAAAACATTCATTATTCTCACAGGATGCATTCTCTTTTAATGCCTGTGTAAATGCTTCTTCCCAATTTGTTTTTATCACATCAAAATACGGAAAAAAGTGCTGCATCTTATTATAGTAAATAACCAAATCAGCATAATGAAGATCCTTACCATCTTTATCCATGCTTTGTTCATTTAGTTTTTTGAGTAAAGAATTAAATGATGCCGTATCCGCAGCAGGATAGGTCTGTTCCGTCGTTCCATATAACATCAATGGAACGGTGCAATGAATCTCATTGCCAAGATCAGCATAAAAAGGTTTGTCGATGGATGGTTTAAAAGTAAATAGGGGCTCGGCCATGATCATTTTAGAGTTGTCTGTCGTATTAGCTACCTTCACGCAATTCTTCCCTTCATAATGTTCGTTTGTAACAACCATAACGGTACCGGTTTTGCTATTGTTGCGATTACCGGGCCCTTTACTAAAGCCAATAGGGGTAATATTGAGAGAATCATTTTCAAACCCATCAGAAAAAATCACTGTCGATTCACCTTTTGAATCTTTTATAGAAAACTGCATATTATCTACAAACATGGGCAAAGTGTCAGCAGTAAAGGCGCCAAAATAAATGTATCTGGCAAGGCTATCTATCTTGCCTTTCACCTTGTATTGGGACCAATCACCACTTACTATAGGTCGGTCGGACATATTATCAAAAAATAATGTTTTGTCGCGTGAGGTGGTATCTTTATCCACTCTCGCCCATAAATATCCTTTAGAGGCATTGTTTTTCCCCATTTTTACATACGCCGTATATTCAAACTCCTTACCGATATAAGGTTTAGCATCCATTCTTTTAGTAATGGTACAAAATGAATATCCACCACCCCCTGATTCATCCGAAATAGCAATTAAACGATTTATCCTTTCAGATTGATATACGTCATTAAGTCTTTTTTTTCCATTACCAAGTCCTAAATGCTGCCAATAGATTTCCTTATAGTCTTTTAAATTTGGAGGAGTAACACTTTTCACATCAAACTGTATGGAATCATTTACCGAATAGATAAGTACCGAAGGTGCAACAGGCTTGAAAAGCTTATTTAAAACAGCTAACAGTTCTTTCTTATCAGAAGCTTTCTCCACTTCTTTTACTCCATAAAGAGCAAATTTATTCCAATCAATTTTCGAAGCTTCATCGCTGGGATGGAAATATCGTACATAGCCGTAAAGTTTTGCAAAACTTTTAATGTTCTCTGTAGGAGTTGTAGTGGTATTTTGTTCCTTAGATTGGCAGGAAATGCAGGTCCCCGCAACTACCAAGGCAATTAATTGTATTGCTTTCATTTTATAGAATTTGCTTACTACTTACAATATTACAAATTTTTGGTTCTAATACATCTATTATGGACATTGCAATTATGTTGCACCCTTTGCAATTTGTTTTCATACTAAATTGCTTCCCTCCCCGTTCTTGTTAGGTAGCACAACTAACTAAGTATTCATATATTTGCTGCGACTGCAGAATCAACCTACGCCGATAGTTCACACATAAACCGACTTCATGAATGAAAGCTATACTTTTACTTTTTGTTTTATTTATTGACCTTTCATTGGGTTGTATCCATTTGGGAGGCACCCAAGCTAATGCCCAGGCCAAAGTAGTGCTCGATGCACATAGTGCCGGCAATGGACTATCTACATGGAATATAACCACCTCACATCCCAACGAGCTTATTATTATTTCAGCCGGAGGATATGGCACTGGCGGAGACTCCTTAGATATTACGCCGGGAACTGTAACAGTAAACGGCCATAATGCAACCTATCTGAATGAAGGTTTATGGCTCAGTCAGAATTTTTCATGGAACGCTTCTATATGGGCTTATATGGCTCCAATACCCGGTACATATACTTGTACTTGCACAGAAACAGGACTTATAACTCCCTATTACTTTAATTTTGCTTCGTCGGTTTACCAGCCAAACTGCCCCATAGGATTGAACTTGAGTAACATTGTTATTGGTGGAACAGACTCTAATCATGGTCCTACCACCATATCGGCTACTATTACTACTACGGAAAAAGGATCATGGATATATGGCACGGTTGATAACAATGATAATGGAGCAACCGGAACAGTAGCCTGGAACGGTCAATTAACCGAAACGGATAATACGTACATAAGCGATGGGGTAGATGGTGCACAAGCTGATTCCACATACGCTTTGGCCGGAACATATACTATTACATCTACCGATATAGGGGCATCTAATGTTTGGATGACTATAGCGCTAATTGCGGTGCAACCCAATGAGAGTTGCTGTAATTTAGCCGACTCTGC
>JABDCH010000035.1 GCA_013288205.1 Bacteroidota bacterium
TCACATGGGTCGTCCTTGGTTAGCTTATTTCGTATTTCCATTGCCAAACCAATTTGGTTCATTGTGGGTAAACTTTAACTCCCCACTGCTTTGGGACGTATTTGCAATATCAACATACTTCTCTGTTTCTGTAGTATTCTGGTATCTCGGCCTTATTCCTGATTTTGCTATGATTCGTGACCGTGCAAAAACCAAGAGCAGAAAAATATTCTATACCCTCATGAGTTTCGGATGGAGCGGTCGTGCAAAAGACTGGCAACGTTTTGAGGAAGTTACCATTGTGTTGGCGGGTATTTGTACTCCGCTGGTGTTCTCGGTTCACTCCATAGTAAGTAGTGACTTCGCCACCGGTGTTGTAAGAGGATGGCACTCTACCGTATATCCTCCTTACTTTGTTGCCGGTGCTATTTTCTCCGGTATGGCAATGGTGCTTACCCTTGTTATAGTAGGCAGAAAAGTATTGGACCTGGAAGAATATATCACTATTCAGCACATTGAAACCATGAACAAGGTAATGCTTACCATGGGTTCGGTAGTGGGCATAGCTTACTTTGCAGAGTTTTTCCAAGCCTGGTATTCCGGCGATCCAAATGAAAGTTTCATTTATCTATCGTGGAACAATGCAAGGGGCGTTTATGGCTGGGCGTTCTGGTCGCTTATTATATGTAATAATGTTTTGCCTCAAATTTTGTGGCTCAAGGGTGCCAGGAGAAATCTTTACATCACCTTCATTCTTTCTATCGTTATCAATATTGGTATGTGGTTTGAACGTTTCGATATTATCGTTACCGATCTTTACCGCGATTACCTCCCATCCGATTGGACATATTACTCACCAAGCTTTGTGGAAGTGGGAATATTTGTTGGAACCATAGGTATGTTCTTCACATTCTTCCTGCTTTTTGCAAGATGGTTCCCCTTTATTGCACAAGCTGAATTAAAGACCACCCTGAAAGCTACCGGAGATTTGTATCACAACCCTCCGCGTGTACCAAAATCATCCGATTTTCCACCTCTTGAATTGAAACCGGCACACGAAACAATTGAAACCATTAATACAATGTATCATCATGAGTAGTAATAGTAAAGTTTTTTGTACACGCGTTATACGACGACGACGATAAGTTGCGGGCAGGAGCCATAAAAGTGCGCGCGCTCGGATATGGAATTAAAGAAATATTCTCTCCTTTCCCTGTTCACGGAATTGACAAGATTATGGGATTGAACCGTACCCGTATTTCCATTTGCTGTTTCATTTATGGTGTTACTGGGTTCAGCCTTGCCTTTTGGATGATCTGGTATATGTTAGTTCATGATTGGCCGGTAGATATTGGTGGTAAACCTAACTTCACTTGGTACCATAACATTCCTTCATGGGTACCTATTTTGTTTGAATCAACAGTGTTCTGCGCGGCTCACGGCATGGCTATTACTTTCCTTATGAGAAGCTGGTTATTTCCCGGAGTAAGCCCTAAGAATCCTGACCCACGCACTACTGACGACCATTTTTTAATGATAACTACTGCATACAGCGAGGACGAACTAAATGATCTTATGAATGTAGCCAATGCTACAGGCGCTGTGGAAGTAAAAAAAGTGAACGGATAAATAAAACTAATTAGGAATTATAAATTAGGAATTATGAATTATAAAAAACTGTTGAGATTAAGAGCCATCAGCTATCAGCTATTAGCCATTGGCTTTATAGTTATAGCACTCAGCATATTTTCTTCATGCAAAAGGAACAACCCCGACAGCTCAGGTGTTGAATACATGCCTGATATGTACCGCTCTCCTTCTTACGAAGATAATTCATCCAATCCACTGTTTACCGATAGTATGACAGACCGTCTTCCCGCAAAGGGTACTGTTCCGGTAGGATTTACTCCCGACCCATTCCCAAATACACCTGAAGGATGGACTAATGCAGCATTATATTGGAAAGATCCATTTCCTGCTTCTCCTGAAATAGTGGCACAAGGAAAAGCTGTTTTCGAAGTATATTGTATCCACTGCCACGGTGCTACCGGTATGGGCGATGGTAAAGTAGCAGCAAAACTTCCCGGTCCGCCACCACCTTATTCCGGTCCTCAGTTGAGAAACATTACGGAAGGCGAAATGTATCAAACCCTTGAGTATGGAAAAGGACTGATGGGCTCGCATGCCAGCCAGCTCACGGTGGAAGAAAGATGTAAAGTGATTCGCTATGTACAAACATTGCAAAAATTAGGCCAGGCTACCGATAGCAGCAAAACAGCTACTGCCTCCGCCACAAAAGATTCAGTAAAAAAAGGATAAATAATAAACAAGCTAATAGCCCGAAGCTAATAGCCAATAGTTAAAATGAATATGAGCCAATACACGTTACCAAGTAAAACAAGAAACTTAACCTTCGTCCTGATGGGTTTGGGAGTCATTGCTCTTGTTTATGGCGCCTTAAACCAACAAATTTCCGGAACCCGCTTTTGGGCAAGCATTTTGCTGGAAGGTTTGTTTTTTACCTTTATATCCATAGGTGCATCTTTTTTCATGGCCCTGCAATATGTTGCACAAGCCGGCTGGTCCGTGGTAGTAAAGCGTATGTACGAAGCGCTGAGTACCTTTCTTCCATTCGGGTTGTTAGCCATTTTCGCTGTATTGATAGCAAGCGTTATCGGCGGACATAATGATTCTTCCGATATCATTTACAAATGGATGCAAAAGAGCGCTACCATTCCCGGAAGCCCTGCGTATGATGAATTCCTGGTTAAAAAAAGGAGCCTATCTGAATATTCCGTTCGTAATTATCCGTACCGTTATTTGCGGTGGACTATGGATATATATGGTAAGAATGATGCGTAAACTTTCCATTGAATCTGATCTTACCAACGATTTCCTTCCATTGCACTTTAAGAGTTTAAAAGTGGCTGCGGTATTCATCGTATTCTTCGGGGTAACCGAGCAATTGATGGCATGGGATTGGGTAATGGCTATTGATGTAGACTGGCATAGCACCCTTTTCGGGTGGTATTTATTTGATGACATGTGGCTCACAGGTGTAATTTCAATCATTCTTTTAACGCTTTATGTGCGTAAAAAAAGGCTTACTGCCTAACGTGAATGAAAACCACATGCACAACCTCGGCTTATGGATGTTTGCACTTAGCGTATTGTGGGGCTACCTGTGGTTCTTCCAATTCATGTTCTACTGGTATACCGATATTCCGGATGAAGTAGTATACTTCCAGGCTCGTATCGACCATTACCGTGTTGCTTTCTGGGTAATGTTCTGTATCAACCTGCTGGTGCCATTGATCATCATGATGACAAGAGACACAAAAAGAAATTCTAAATACCTCATTGGAGTAGGTTGCCTTATCTTGATTACCCACTGGATTGATGCCTACATTTGGGTAATGCCCGGCACATTGGGATTAAAACCTGCATTCGGTCCTTATGAAATTGGTGTTTTACTTGGTTTCATCGGGTTGTTCCTTTATGTGGTTTTAACCAACCTGGCAAAGGTTCCCGTGGCAGTAAAGAACCATCCTTTCCTGGAAGAAAGTATTCACCATCATTTGTAAGATAATAGAGCTAAAAAGAATAAAATAATAACGTTATGATTAAATTGCTTGCATACCTCGTCCTTATTTTTGCCCTGATACTGGTATTCCAGTTAATCCGCATTTACCAGCTTTCAGCCGAACTGAAAGGAAACCACGTAGGGAAGGCTAACGATAAGGATAACCGTTCACAAGGCCGCGTGATGATAATTTTTGTGCTGGCATTTTTTGCCTCCCTTATCTGGCTGCTCTTCGACGCCAAAGGCAAAATGTTGCCTCCGGCTGCTTCTGATGTTGGGGTTACATCCGACAATGTGTTTATGTTTAACTGGGTGATTATATTTATTGTGTTTTTTGCCACCACCTTCCTGCTTTTCTATTTTCCATTTCGCTACAAAAAACAAAAAGACAGCAAAGCATTCTTTTACCCGCACAACGATAAGTTAGAATTGATTTGGACCGTAGTACCTTCTATTGCATTAGCAGTAATTGTTATCTATGGTCTTAGCTTATGGTCGAAAATGACCGGACCTCCTGATCCTAAAGCGATGGTGGTACAAGTATATGCCAAACAATTCGATTTTACCGCCCGTTATGCCGGAGCCGATAATGTACTCGGTAAAAGCGATTATAAACTTATTGATGACGGAGCTAACAACATTATGGGCATGGATTCTACCGACCCTAATTCATGGGACGATATCATCGTAAGAGGTGAACTGCATATACCGGTTAACACTCCTATACTTTTTAAATGCAACGCCCGTGATGTGATGCATGGAGTATTTTTCCCTCACTTCCGCGACCAGATTAACTGCGTTCCCGGTATTACAACGGAAATACATTTTATACCTACTATCACTACCGATTCTATGCGAATGATACAACATGACACTGCCTTTGATTATATATTGCTTTGCAACCGCGTATGTGGTTCAGGACACTACAATATGTCAATGAAAGTAGTTGTAGATTCACCTGATGAGTTTAAAAAATGGATGGCAAAACAACATCCTTTATTCAGTCATTTATACGACATGCATCATAAACAAGCTGTTACAACAGCTATGAAATAATATGATAAATTATTAATAATTTTGAAATACCAAAACAGTATATAGACATGGAAACCCACGCACACACTGCAACACACGATATGGACCACCAGGCAGGGCATACGCATCACCATGAACATCCCAAACTTTCATTCATAGAGAAGTATGTGTTCAGCATGGATCATAAAACCATAAGCAAGCAATTCTTGTTCACGGCTATGTTTATGGCACTTGTGGCTGCCATATTAAGCACCCTTTTCAGGTTGCAATTAGGCTGGCCGGGGCATTCTTTCCCGGTATTGCACTACTTCCTGGGCGACAGATGGGCAAAAGGCGGTGTTCTTGATCCGAATATGTACCTGGGCTTGGTTACCATTCACGGAACTATCATGGTATTCTTCCTTTTAACAGGCGGCTTAAGTGGAACATTTGCCAATCTTCTTATTCCACTTCAAGTAGGTGCAAGAGATATGGCATCACCCATGCTTAACATGCTTTCCTACTGGTTCTTTTTCATTGCCTCCCTTATCATGTTTATTTCACTTTATCTTGAAACAGGGCCGGCATCTGCAGGGTGGACAATCTATCCTCCTTTAAGCGCGTTGCCACAAGCTATACCGGGTTCAGGAGCAGGTATGACATTATGGCTCGTTTCGATCTCATTATTCGTTGTTTCTTCTCTTTTAGGTGGTTTGAACTACATTGTTACGGTTCTCAACTTAAGAACAAAAGGAATGAAGATGACCCGTTTGCCTCTTACTATTTGGGCTCTTTTAATCACCGCAGTATTAGGGGTGCTTTCTTTCCCTGTTCTGTTTGGCGCTGCCATATTGCTCATATTCGACAGGAGTTTCGGAACAAGCTTTTATCTTTCCGATATCTACATTGGCGGACAAGCTCTATCGCAAACCGGTGGTAGCCCTATTTTGTTTGAACACTTATTCTGGTTCCTCGGGCATCCTGAAGTATACATCGTTATTATGCCTGCCTTCGGTATCATTTCCGAAATTATGTCGGTAAATGCACGTAAACCTATTTTCGGTTATCGCGCCATGATTGGGTCCATGCTGGCTATTGCATTCCTTGCGTTTATCGTATGGGGTCACCACATGTTTGTTAGCGGTATGAATCCATTCCTCGGTTCGGTATTCGTATTCACTACGTTGCTGATTGCCATACCGTCGGCTATCAAAGCCTTTAACTACATAACCACTTTGTGGAAAGGAAATATCCACTTCAATCCGCAAATGCTGTTTGTAATCGGGGCCGTATCTACCTTTATTTCGGGTGGATTAACGGGTATCATTCTCGCTGACTCAGCGCTCGACGTAGCTGTTCACGGAACTTATTTTGTAGTAGCCCACTTCCATATTGTGATGGGGCTTTCTGCAGTATTAGCCATGTTTGGCGGAGTATACCACTGGTTCCCGAAAATGTTCGGAAGGTTTATGAATAAAAAATTAGGCTACTGGCACTTCTGGCTCACATTCGTTTGTGCGTATGGAGTATTCCTCCCTATGCACTTTATCGGCTTAGCAGGTGTTCCAAGAAGGTATTTCAACAACGACCTTTATCCTGCATTCGATAAACTACAACACTTGAATGTTATTATTTCTGTATTTGCTATTGTAGGCGTATTGTCACAAGTAATATTCTTCGTTAACTTCTTCTATAGCATGTTTAAAGGGCCGAAATCGGAGCAAAATCCATGGAATTCCAATACCCTGGAATGGACCACTCCTATTGTACCTGAACACGGAAACTGGCCAGGCGAGTTGCCGGTAGTTCACCGTTGGGCTTACGATTACAGCAAGCCAGGAAAAGATGTAGATTTCATTCCTCAAACCGTTCCGATGGAAGAGGGTGAAATGGATGAAGGCGAGCACGTATAAGCTACCACAGACTTATAAAAAGGAACCCCATCTGCAAATGCACGATGGGTTTTTCTTTTTAAGGCAGGAAGATTTATTTTACAAACTCCAGTACAGAATCAGTAATAAATTTCAATGTTTCTTCATCCAGTTCAGTATGGATAGGAAGTGAAATAACCGAATGGCATAACATTTCAGTAACCGGGAAATCGCCTTCCTTATAACGTGCATCCCTGTAAGCCTTTTGCAGGTGCAAAGGAACAGGATAATAAATCATGGCAGGAATACCCTTTGCAGCCAAATGTTCGCGCAGTTTAGTGCGGTCAGTAGTATTTAATACCAAGGTATATTGGTGAAACACATGGGTAGAATGCTTGCTTCTTTCAGGTGTTTTTATATTAGGATGATTAGCAAATGCCTTATCGTAATAAGCGGCTGCTTGCTGGCGGGCTGCACAATACTCATCCAGGTGGCGAAGCTTGATTCTTAATACAGCTGCCTGTATACTGTCTAATCTTGAATTTACGCCAATGTCATCGTGGTAATATTGTACTGTAGAGCCGTGATTGGCAATAGAACGGGCTTTTTTAGCCAGTTCATCATCATTGGTAAATAGTGCGCCGCCATCTCCATATCCGCCCAGGTTTTTCGATGGGAAAAAAGAGGTGGTACCAAAATGCCCAATGGTTCCGGCTTTTACCATTTTACCATTCGAATAAGTATAATCTGCACCTATGGCTTGTGCATTATCTTCTATTACGTAGAGGTTGTGTTTTTTTGCCACTTCCATTAGTTGTTCCATTTCAGCACACTGGCCAAAAAGGTGAACAGGAACAATGGCTTTGGTTTTAGAAGTGATAGCCTTTTCCACTGCTTCAATATCTAATGTATAAGTTCCCGGATAAACATCTACCAATACGGGTGTAAGTCCTAATAAGCCTATTACCTCAGCAGTTGCTACAAATGTAAAGTCAGCGGTTATAACTTCATCGCCGGGTTTTAATCCCAATGCCATCATGGCAATTTGCAGGGCATCGGTACCATTAGCGCAGGGAATTACATGCTTTATGCCGAGATAGTTTTCCAGTTCTGCCTGGAATGATTTTACTTCAGGACCATTAATAAATGCCGATGAACGGAGCACGCTTTCAATAGCGCTATTTACTTCTGTTTTTATCTTTTCATATTGACCGGCAAGGTCAACCATTTGTATTTTACGGGTTGCTGTAGTCATACCTATTCCTTTGCCGCGAAGATAGGAAATTTGACTATTGTTGCCCGTATATAATTAAGGGTTAATTAACGAAAAAAGGTTATTATTGCATAATAAATCAACCCATCATGGAATCTGGCAGCATCAGTCTTATTGTATTTTTTGTCATAGTTGTTTTCATACTCTTTTCGAGTTTTGTAACCGTGCAACAGGGCTATATTGCCGTAATTACCGTTTTCGGTAAATATAAGCGCTTGCTTCGTCCGGGGCTTAATATGAAAATCCCCATTATAGAATCCATATACAGGCGTATATCCATTCAAAACCAATCGCTGGAACTGGAATTCCAGGCTATTACACAAGACCAGGCCAATGTGAATTTTAAAGCCATGCTTTTATTCGCTGTAATGGACCAGGCAGAGGAAACCATTAAAAATGTAGCCTTCAAGTTTATTGATAACCGCAACCTGATGCAGGCCTTAACCCGTACGGTGGAAGGAGCCATCAGGAGTTATGTGGCGAACTTAAAACAATCGGAAATATTAGGATTGAGAAGTGAAATAGTGGTGCATATCAAGGAACAACTTGACCCTACCCTGGCATCGTGGGGATATCATTTAATCGATATGCAGCTTAACGACATTACCTTTGATGATATTATTATTAAATCGATGGCCAAAGTGGTTGCATCGAACAACCTGAAAGCGGCTGCCGAAAACGAAGGACAAGCTTTATTGATTACCAAAACAAAAACTGCCGAAGCCGAAGGAAATGCCATTAAAATAGCTGCCGAAGCAGAACGCCAGGCGGCACAACTGCGTGGCCAGGGGGTTGCGTTATTCCGCCAGGAAGTGGCCCGTGGTATTTTAGAAGCTGCCAAGCAAATGGAAACAATAAATGCCGATATGTCCGTTATTATGTTCTCTATGTGGACAGAATCTATTAAAAATTTTGCAGAAGTAGGCAAAGGCAATATCATCTTCCTCGATGGCTCTGTAGAAGGCATGCAAAAAAGTTTCCGCCAATTTATGGCATTAAGCTCAAAAGGGCTTTTTGATGAATCGGGCACAACCAAATCTTCGTCTAATACTACCTCTACTCCAAACGCATAAAACGTTGATGATGGGCATGCGCATTAAATATGTTGTCTTGTCTGTGTTGTTGTTGGGTTATTCGTTTCGTAGCACTGCACAACATAAAGACTCCGCATCATCCGGCTTTATGTTCGAATTCTCTTATGCCGGTCAATTTCCGGGAGGAGAGATAGGGCAGCTTTTCGGGTTTAATTCCAACGTGCAGGGCGGTATATATTACAAAACCCAGAATAATTGGCTCTACGGAGCTTCGTTTGCTTATTTTTTTGGCAACCAGTTACGAAACAAAGGGATACTGGATAGCCTGGCTACTTCCAACAGTAATCTTATAGCCAATGACGGAAATTATGTTGGCATTTCTTATTTTGAAAGAGGGTTTGATATACAGCTTACAATAGGAAAGTTATTCCCTGTTTCCCTAAACCGTAATTCAGGCATACTCATCACTTTTAGTGCGGGATACCTGCAATATCACCTGGATATTGAATCTCCATCAGACTGGACTCCCCAGATAACCGGCAGCTATTTGCAGGGTTATCAACATCTTACTGCGGGCGTATGTGCCACGGAGTTCATCGGCTATCAATATGTCAGTAAAAGACAATTCCTGGCTCTGTTCGGGGGATTTGAATTTACCGAAGCCATGGCAAAAGCCCTTCAGTTCGATTTTCAAAGCGAAACAAAAAATCCGAATTATAAATATTCCATGTTGAGTGGCATTCGTGTAGGTTGGATATTACCCATATTGCACGATAATACTAAGAAACTGACGTTTTACACGCACTGATACTTATGAATGCAGCCGATTTTTTTCAGCGATGAACAGAAACAACAGGTGAAAGCTGCCATCGAGCGGATGGAGCATAAAACCTCAGGCGAAATACGCCTCCACGTAGAAAGCGATTGCAAAGGCGACCCCTATGAAAGAGCCGTGCACGTATTTCACAGGTTGCACATGCATAAAACAAAACACCGGAATGCGGTGCTTTTTTACCTTGCTGTAAACCATAAAAAATTTGCCATTGTGGGTGATTCAGGCATACATAAAAGCGTACCTGAAAATTTTTGGGTAACCGTGAAGGACCATGTTATTGCCCAATTTAAACAGGAAAAGTTTACCGAAGGAATTTGTGAAGGAATAGATATGACAGGTGAAATGCTGAAGAAATATTTCCCGCATGGGAACGATGATAAAAACCAACTATCAGATGAAATATCGTATGGGAAATAACGAGTATAAAGCTTATCAAGTTATAAGGTTCATCAAGTTGCGTTTGGCTTTCTGCTCAACTGTAATAGCTCTTAGTTCTTCACTCTTAGTTCTTAGCTCCTTTGGTGCGAGCGCTTCATCTATGCAAGGTATTCCCAAGCGGCCTAATCCTCCTGTGGCGGTGAATAATTTTTCATCGTATGCCTTACTTACTCCTCAACAATCGGCTGCCCTCGAATCAAAATTAGAAGCATTTGAAAACAGCACCTCCAATTCCATTGTTATCGTTATTATCGATTCTCTTTACGACCAGGACCCTTCTGAATTTGCAACAGAGCTTGGCGAAGAATGGAAAGTGGGGCAAAAGAAATTCGATAATGGTATAGTAATCCTTATTAAGCCGACTACACCACGAAAGATTTTTATCGCTACCGGATATGGATTAGAAGGAGCCATTCCTGATGCTACCGGTGAAGATATTGTGCAACGGGAAATAGTTCCCAACTTTAAAAAGGGAGATTATTACACCGGGCTTAATAATGCAATAGATGTAATAATAGGGCTGGCTAAAGGCGAATATAACAGCACCGATTATGCATATAAAAGTGGTGGCGGGAGAAGTAAACAAGTAGGATTCATTTTTGCACTGTTAGTGATACTCATCGTATTTCTTATTTCACGCAGAGGCGGTAGAGGTGGAGGCATGACTATCGGTGGCCCCGGAATATTCTTTTGGGGTGGAGGTTTAGGTGGCTTTGGTGGAGGTGGTGGTAGCGGCTTCGGCGGAGGAGGCGGTGGCGGCTTCGGAGGTTTCGGCGGAGGCGGCTTTGGAGGCGGTGGTGCCGGAGGAAGCTGGTAGCCTTTTTAATTGCCACGACCTAAAGGTCGTGGATTAGGATAAACAAGAATTCGGGCTTTAGCCCAATAAATTATAATTAGTTTTCAATAATAAATATCAACATAGCCTTGAAGTCTTGTTCCATCGACTAATTCAATATGCTTTCCCTTTGCAAAATCGTAAGCACCTGAAGTAAATTTTCCATTTGTTATTAAAAAACCTTTACTAAGTTTTCTGTCCGATGATAAAACCCCAAATAGTTCTCTGACCTTGTCAACAGCAACCGTGGAAGTTGGATTTTCTTTGTGCTTACATTGTATAATTATCTCATCAATTCCTATGGGGGTTTGCAGCTTTGCAAAAATGTCTACACCGCCATCATTACTTTTCTTTGTCACTCTGGACGAGTAGCCCATTTGCATAAATAAGTCACCAACAAAATCTTCAAACTCGTATGGGTTAAGACTGTGAAAGTCTTTTGATTTTTTTACTCTGCTTGAATTTGCTTTTGCTCTTTGTTTTTTTAATCCAAAAAGTCCAAAGATTTCATCTTCAGTCATAGATTGGGTTAGAAAATTTGTATCACTCAATCCATCAACTATTTCATTAAATAGCATCTTTTTACCCGCAAGAATGTTATGAATTCTTCTTTCAACAGTATTTTCTGCTAAAAGATACGTTTCCCAAACAGTTTTTTCTTGACCAATACGATGTGCTCTACCAACTGCTTGTGCAGAAATGGCTGGATTCCATAATAAGTCAAAATGATAAACATAATTTGCTTTTGTGAGTGTAATTCCCGCATTACCAGCTTTTATTGAAAGCAACATTAATTTGCTATTATCGCTTGTTTGAAAATCATTTATAATTGCAGTTCGCTTCAAATCAGAAAGGGAACCGTCATAAATAGTCGGATTATATTCTTTTAAGTGCGGTAAAATTCTTTTTAAGGTTTCATTTGGATATTGCGAAAATACAAGTGCTTTATCACCTTGGGGTGCCAATTCTTCAAGTTTTTCTTTTAAGTAATCAAGTTTCACACTCTCATGTGATTCGGGGTCGTAATTACAAATCTGTTTCAGTTTTGTAATTAAAGCAAAAATATGTTGAATAGTTAATTCTTCACCTGTTCCTTCCAAATCGATTTTACCTTGGGTTTCAGCCAAATCATATTTCTCTCTTTGGGAAGGTAAAAGATCAAGCCAAATTTCTTCTGTTATTTTTGGTGGAAGCTGTTTTAGCACATCATCTTTTCTCCTTCTCTTAAATATAGGTTTGTATGTCTCGATAACATTTCTATTATCTTTTATATGTACTCCATCAAAAAGATGCGGCTTTATTGTCTCACAAATTGAAACTAAATCTTCAATTTTATTTTCGAGGGGAGTACCTGTTAATGCCCATTTATATTTTGCCCAAAGGGTTCTTGAAGATTTAGTAATTTTAGCTTGAGGGTTTTTAGTTTTTTGTATTTCATCAAAAACAAGTAAATCAAAATACGTTTTAGCAATATCTCCATTGGCAGGGTGGCTTATTAGTTGGTTGCAATATGGACATGATCCAGTCGTATAGTGATGGGTATAAGGGAAATTTACTTTTTTCCCACACTGAATACCTGGGCATCTAATTATATGCCCTTTTTCATTTATTTCAAGCCCCCTTATTGCGGATGTGTGCTTTAAATCGCTTAATAGTGTTTCATAGGTACATATAAAAAAATGTGCTTGGGATTTCCAAAGGGATTCTCTATTTGATTTGTCTCCTACTATCTTTATTACTTTTAATTCAGGAGCCCAGTCCCAAATCTTTTTCTCCCAATCAGTTAAAACTGCCTTTGGGCAAATAATACATGCCGATGAAATTCCTCCCTGTCTAAATAAAAATCTTGCTGCTACTATTGTTTGAATAGATTTACCCAGCCCCATTTCATCCCCTAATAAAGCACTAGTAGAAGTATGTAGAAATTTTATTCCTTCAACTTGAAAGGGGTATAAAGGGTGTGGAAAAGAAATGGAGTTATTAAAAGTATCGCCAAGAGGTGGCTGTAATGCTGGAAAAATTAAATCGAAGATATCAAATGGTTCTTGTTCATTTTCTTTAGTGTACTGTCTTTTTATTTTGGGTTTATTCTTTTTGTGGAATGCATCATCTTCTTTATCTACATCCGAAAATAAAGTATGTTTGGAATTTTCGGTTTTAGAAACATAGTTTTTCCCCTTTATCAGTGTTTTAGCAAAATGGAATTCAATGTTCTCAATTTTGACTTGGGGCGATAGTAATTCATTGATTTCGGTAACACTATAAACTCCAGGGTTATTTAATAGTTCTATTTCATTCCCAACTGTTAGAGATTGCAAAATCCCAACTTGGTAAAGAATGTTGGAGTAATTAGACAATGAATAGTCAGAGGAAACTTTTGCATTTGAAATTTCAAAATCTAAAATTGCATCCGCCTTGGGATGGGATATCTCAAAATCAACCTGCTCAAAACTTGTTACATTTACTTGTTTTATGGGTGCAACAGCTTGAGCAAATTTTAATGTGAATCTGTTTATAGTAGTCAGCTTATCAAGAAGCATTTTATTTGAATTTGCTATCGCTTTTTCCTAAAATTTCTACTGACTTTTTCATTCTTTCAAATGGTTCGATTAAATCAAAGTTATTGAACAGTAAATTTATTTCCCCATTCAATCTCATTGCTTCTTCTTTATAACTTGGGTGTGTTTGAAGAATAACTGCTTGATATAGTCCACTTTCTATTTTGTGTTTCTCCGAGTCATCCTCATCAGATTGCAAATTGATGGACTCGCCAGCCCTCCTAATTAATAGAGTTGAAATCTCAATATTTGGCCTAATTCCTAATATATAGGGAATATTAACAAAAAGCATGTCAGGTTTGTTACCAATAGAATTTATTAACGGAATTCCGCATAATGTAATGGCTACATAAGGTTGTAGTTTATCACCATACAATGATCTCTGTATTGCAGTTGGTTTTACAGCATGTGTGCATTTAAATTCTAAAGGTATTCCAAACTCATCTGTTACTAATAAAGAACCCACATAACTATCTGTGACTTCCGTAGCATAAAGTGAGAAGAAACCTAATTTTTGCTTTCCCATTTTTAATTATTTTTTTCAATAAATTGATAATTTGTACTCGAATTCAAATTATTTTCAATTTTTCCCCTACAAAAATAATAAAATCAAATGATTAGAATAAGCAAAGAATTCGGGCTAAAGCCCATAAATCTTTATGTTCTGTATCCACGGCTTAAAAGCCGTGGCAATTGAATAACCTTACGAAGGAGTCGTAGGCATCGTTTTCGCTAACGAGCGCATAGCCAGTATGGTTGCAATAAGCGTAAGCACAGCGCCCATCATAAAGGGCGCTCCAGGGAAATAAAGGTTTCCTGGTGTGGTAAAATAGTGAAACAACCAGGTCATTAGCAATGGGCCTATAATAGAAGTAAGGCTCACCAAACTTGTTAAGCCCCCTTGCAATTCGCCCTGTGCATTAGCCGGTACCTGCCCCGTCATAATGCTTTGCAATGCAGGCCCTGTTATCCCGGCAAGGCAATAGGGAATTATAAACAGGAACATCATCAATGTACTCGGAGCAAATGAAAACAAAGTAAACCCGATGAGGTATAATATAAACCCGACATAAACCGACCTTTTATTCCCCAGCCAGGGATTTATGATTCGTATCAAGCCACCCTGCACAATGCTTACCATAAGCCCCACACAGAAAAGAGACCAACCTATAATGGCATCGCTCCATTGAAATTTAAACTTGGTATAATAGGCCCATATTGATTGCGTGGATTGGGCGGCAAGGTAAATACATACAAGAGCGCCAATCATACCATACACAATGGGGTATTTGTTTAGCTGAACCAATGTACCTATGGGGTTTGCTCTTTTCCATTCAAACTTACGGCGGTTTTCAACCGAAAGCGATTCGGGCAGGATAAAATAACCATAAAGGAAATTCAGCAGGCTGAGCCCCGCACAAAAATAGAAAGGAACACGAACGCCATATTGCCCTAAAACACCCCCGATGGCGGGGCCTATCATAAAGCCTAACCCGAAGGCCACACCAATCATTCCGAAGTTCTGCGCCCTTTTTTCCGGTGGGCTTATATCGGCAATATACGCGCTGGCAGTGGTGAAACTGGCTCCTGCTGCACCTGAAAATATACGGATAATGTAAAGCCATAGAATAGTGGGTGCATTGGCAAGCACCAAATAATCTATCCCAAAACCCAATAGCGAAACAAGCAAAACAGGCCTTCTTCCATATTTATCGCTCAATCCGCCTAAAACAGGTGAAAAAATAAATTGCATACCTGCATAAATTGCAGTAAGCCAGCCCCCATCAATGGAGGCCTCACTCACAGTGCCATGTGTAAGCGACATGATAAGGTCGGGCAATACAGGGATAATGATACCCCACCCGATAATATCTACCAGCAGGGTAACAAAAATAAATCCGAGGGCGGCGCTACGTTTCTGATGTAACATATTGTCGCGCCAAATGTAATAATTTCAAATAATCTGTTTGTTAATACTATAAATGTTTCGTGTCTTTTTTGTCAGTTTAACCGCAGGTAGACACATTTTCTTTAAGTTTGCTCATCGAAAAACAACAATTTTATGGCAGAGGATATCATCTTTAAATATATAGAAGAAGAACGCGAAAGGCAAATGCGCGGCCTGGAACTTATTGCATCGGAAAATTTTGTAAGCGATGATGTGATGAAAGCTATGGGCTCAGTACTTACCAACAAGTATGCCGAAGGTTTGCCCGGAAAGCGCTATTACGGTGGTTGTGAAGTAGTAGATAAAGTAGAACAAACCGCCATTGACCGCGCCAAAGAACTATTTGGTGCCGAATGGGTGAATGTGCAGCCACATTCTGGTGCCCAAGCCAATGCTGCGGTTATGTTGGGCGTATTAAAACCCGGCGATAAAATATTAGGCTTCAATCTCTCCCATGGCGGACACCTTACACACGGCTCCCCTGTTAATTTTTCAGGAAAATTATACCAACCCGCTTTTTATAGTGTGGAACAGGAAACCGGCAGGGTGAATTATGATACTATCAGGGAGATTGCTGAAAAAGAAAAACCAAAACTGATTATTTGCGGAGCATCTGCTTATTCGAGAGATTGGGATTATAAAAAATTGCGCGAAGCAGCGGATGCCTGCGGAGCCTTGCTTATGGCTGACATAGCGCATCCGGCAGGATTGATTGCCAAAAAATTATTGAATGACCCGCTTCCTTATTGCCATATTGTTACTACTACCACACATAAAACCTTACGGGGTCCCCGCGGAGGCATGATTATGCTGGGTAAAGATTTCCCTAATCCCATGGGACTTACTACACCAAAAGGAGAAATACGAATGATGTCATCTATACTTGATTCGGCTGTGTTTCCGGGTACGCAAGGCGGACCGTTGGAGCATGTGATTGCAGGCAAAGCCGTCTCATTTGCTGAAGACTTAAGCGATAGGTTTGAAGTCTATGGCAAACAAGTAATTGCTAATGCCAGATTAATGGCAAAATGTTTTATGGATAAAGGCTATAACATTGTATCAGGTGGAACCGATAATCACTGTATGCTGATTGACCTTCGCTCAAAAAACCTTACTGGCAAATTAGCCGAGAACACTTTAGTGGCAGCCGATATTACGGTAAATAAAAACATGGTTCCTTTCGATGATAAATCACCTATGATAACTTCAGGAATACGTATTGGAACCCCTGCAATCACTACAAGAGGCATTACCGAGAAAGAAATTCCTCTGGTAGTTGAACTGATTGACGAGGCCCTGATGAATAACAGCGAGGCTCAAAAAATAAAAGCTGTAAAAGACAAGGTAAATTCCTTAATGAAGAATTACGAATTGTTTGGGTGGTAAACGAGGCGTAAATTTTATCATCTTCCCCAAAAGTCATTGACCATATTTGTATGGCATTTGCTATCTAAATTACTTTATAGCCAACTTGTAATTTTATTACTCAGAGTTGCGATATGCTTATAAGTGGTAACTACTGACATTGTGGGCTAAAATAAGCTGTTTATATTGAATTGGTCTGTAAATCAAAGGTATATCATAAATGGTTAATTTGTAACTTTATAAGGTATAAACAAATAAAATTAAACAAAATGAGTACAGGATTTAAAAATGCAGGGGAAGCACCTGAAGAGCTAAGTACATACGAAATTGTAAGGGAAGCGATTTTAAACAAACAACCAATACACGCATTTTATGATGGATACGAAAGGTATATGTGTCCTCATGTGATAGGAACTAAGAAAGGTGTACAACAATGCTTATTCTATCAATATGCTGGTCAATCTAAAAGCGGCAATCCAGTCGGTTGGAAGTGTGTGATAATTTCAGGGCTTCAAAATATCAGAGCTTTTGCCGGAGATTGGCACACAGATACTAATCACAGCAAACAACAAACTTGTGTTGATAGTATTGACGTAGAAGTTGAATATTAGTATTAGGCTATAACAGCTTTTGTCTTAACAAACTTGCCTTTGTTCCAATCTTGTAACATTTCGAGTACCTGTTCATCTGTCATTGTGTCGCCAAGTGAACTGATACACGATAATAAGCCAGAATTTGCTCCCAAATCCTCAAATGCTTTATATATTTCATTGAATATATCGTATTGTAAAGGAGTGTATATTGTCGTCATATTATTAGTATTTATAATACTATAAATATACTAAAAATATCAATATAATCAACTGTTTCAGGTTATTTTATTTCAACTATTTATTAACATTTTAAGAGTAATTTTTACCCTACCATAAAAAATATTTTAGTTTATAGTTGTCAACTGAATACTATTTATACTATCTTTGCACCGTGAAACTAAATATAAACATATCAAAACTTAGAACTGTAAAGCATTTCGCTACCGATAACAAGGTAACAACTGCATACATTTATAAACTAATGAGCGAAGGGAAAATAAAGCCAGTAGAGATTGACGGAGTTAAATTCGTTGACTTGTCTACTAATCCTACACTTCACGGCAAGTGATATATTTTTTAATATAATAGTTGATAGTTATAAACTATAAACAAATGACAAACATCAAAACACTATTCAAATTCAAATCGGTAATTGAATTACTGGATTATTTCAAAGATGAAAAAACCTGCATAGCTTTCTATGAGCAAATAAGGTGGAACGGTTCGCCCGTGTGTCCTCATTGCGGTAGCACTAAAACACCATACAGAACTAACAGGGGCTTTCGTTGCTCTGAAAAACTTTGCACTAAAAAGTTTACGGTTAAGGTCGGTACAATATTTGAGCAAAGCCATTTACCGCTCCGTACATGGTTTGCTGCTTTTTATTTAATTACGGCGCACAAAAAGGGGATTAGTTCCCTGCAATTAGGTCGAGATTTAAACATTTGCCAAAAGACAGCGTGGTTTTTATTGCATCGGATTAGAGAGACACTAAAGGCTGAAAGTCCTGTAATGCTAAGAAATAGTGTTGAGGTTGACGAAACCTATATCGGGGGCGTGGAAGGTAATAAACACGCTAATAAAAGGACTGCACCCCTTTATGAATCCACAACGGCGAAAGAGAGAAAAGATTTGAAGAAAGAAGGTGTTATAGATGAAATAAGGTGGGATAAGATAGCTGTATTAGGACTGGTGGAAAGGGATGGCAAAGTAGTTGCTAAACGCATACCCGATACTAAGGCCGCAACTATTATACCTATCATTGAGAAGCATGTAGAGAAAGGCTCTACTATGCTAACAGATGAGTTTTATGTTTACGGGCAACTGGAATTAAAAGGCTATTTCCATAAAAGCATACAGCATAACCTCAAGATATACGTGCAAGGTCAAACCCATACTAACACAATAGAAAATTTTTGGTCGGTGCTTAAAAGGGGCTTGTATGGCGTATATCATTATACATCCAAAAAGCACCTTGACAGGTATCTTGACGAATTTTGCGCCCGTTACAATAGCAGGGATTTAACTGGGGCGGAAAGATTTGAAAAATTCTTACATCAGGCTGAAAACAGGCTATCATGGAAGGAATTGGTAGCTTGATATAAATAACTTATCAATATAAGTTTTGTAATTTTTTCACATAAAAAATGTAAAATGCACGAAAATTATCGTACATTTGTATTGTCGCTTTTTAAATAAGTTAGCGGGTTGAGTCTGTTAAACTCGGTTTTAGGTAAGGGTTGCCGCCCTTATCTTACGGCTAATGAGACCGCCCTCAACCCCCGCTGGAATTGCGGTTAATTAGGGAATCGAACCCTAAGACTGGAGAGAGACAGTCGCCAGTCGCAGTTGGAACCGTGAAGCTCGCCAAACTGCAAAAATTAACCAATATTTTATAACCCTGCAACTCAAATTGCGGGGTTTTTGCTTTATTATTCAACATGTTCCAAGTATTCGGGTTTTAGATTATCTCCTTCAAACCATTCTGGCAGTCCCTGATAATATTTTGTTCCTTGTGAGTTCCCCGGTATAGTATGGGTTTTTATTAAATTTTCTTTCTTTAATGGTGTAACTTGACCAGAGAAACCAGTTATATCAGTTTTTTTTCCTGTTTTACTCACATAACTTTCCATTAACTGTCTCGTTGTTTTAGGTACATTACCGTCTCTCAGGTCTTCTAATACACTTTGCTTAACAGACATCTTTATATAGTTAGTCTTTAAGGGAGATGAACCACCTGCCGCCTGGGTTCCGTTCTGTATTGACAGAATATCGAGGCGTATTCTATTTATCGCAGCTTGGTGAGTTTCAATATCACCTTGAAGTAATTCAACCAGCCTTGCTTTCGTTTCTTCGCTTATGTTTATACTCATTGTATATTTAATAGAATACAAAACTACGAAATAAACACAACATGCACGAAACTATCTCGTGAAATAATTTTTTTAATTATTAACAACGCATAGTTTAAATCATTAAATATGCAGTATTAATAGGGGTTATAATGGTGTTTGTGTTGTATGCGTTGTGTCTCGTATTACTTCCACAATCGTGGTGTTGGTTGAAAACCCTTTTGCTGTAAGGACTTATATTTCCTATGGGAGGCTAATTACATGCAAAATATTTTTAAATTTGTATTATGAAAATGGTTAAAAAGCCCAAAAAAAACAATAAGTACGATACTACCCTTGCAGTAAAGGGGGATTTCGTAGATATACTTCGGGCAACAGCTTCCCACGCTAACAAAATGACCGCCAATAAAGTTAAGAAAAAGTCTAACAAAAGTAAGTAATAAGTTAACCATTTGTCTTTACTAACCAGTTTGTTAAGTTATTTTAGGCTATCATTCACTCCAATAAATTGATATTTTCAAAACACCTGTAATGATTAATAAATCAATTACTTATAACGGTTTACGCCCACAAAAGCAGTAGTTACCTTATAAGTGCCTGGTTTTTAATATGTACCTAAGAATGCAGATTTATATTTGCTATAAATAAACCGAAAAAACCGTGAAGCAATGTGAAGCAAAAATTGATAGGAAAAATTATGCATTACTTCCCTTTCACTACGGGGATCCTGTTCTTACCTTTAAACGCTACTATAAAAGCATCTTTAAAGCCTTCAGTGCGTAGCATGCTTTGCAATTTTACCGCATCCTCTATTGAGGTAAAATGCCCTGCAGTGTATTTATAAACAGCATTATACATATACATTTCTATATCGGGAGCATTTTTAAAAATTCCGGTATCCGTAGCCAATGGCTTGGGCGAACTTGCAATTTGTACTTTATAAATTACAGTGGTAGTATCTGCCATGCCCGTTAGCTTCGGTGTAGTATCAACACCCGGATTACCTGCAGAGTCGGGATGCATATCTTGCAAAGATGCTTTCATTTTCCCGGCATTATTGGGCGGAGTAATTTTCACAGGTTTGATGGGAGCTGTGTTGGTTACAGTATCTTCTATTGCTGGGGTAGAATCAGGTTGTGCAGGGATGAGTTTAAAATCGTTAGGATTAAATGCAACACCTTCTTTTTCGTCGATATATTGTTGGAGAGCGAGGAATATAGATTCTGCAACTTTAGTTTGCCCACGGTTGGATCCTATAAACGATTCTTCCTGCGGATTAGTGAGAAAACCCATTTCAGTAAGTAAGCTGGGCATAGCAGTTTTCCATAATACTAAAAAACCGGCTTGTTTTACGCCATTATCAGTCCTTCCATTGCCTATATATTCTTTTTGAATTTTAGAGGCTAAATCAAGGCTCTGGGTTAGGTATGCGTTTTGGTACATGGCAAACAAAATGTTGGCTTCATCGGAATTGGGGTCGAAGCCGCTATAGGT
>JABDCH010000036.1 GCA_013288205.1 Bacteroidota bacterium
TTTTGTTTTCTTCATCTTCCGGCCGGTGGTCGGAGCAAATGACATCAATGATTCCTTCGGCAAGACCTTTTTTCAGTGCTTTTATATCACTTTTTCCGCGTAAAGGAGGCGACACTTTAAAGTTAGTGTCCCAATTAAGCAACTCAGCATCTTCAAAAGCCAGGCTATATGCATTTAATGAGGCAGTTATAGGCAATCCTTTTTTGCGGGCATTTCTTATCAAACTCACACTTCCTTCGGTAGATATGGAGGTAAGGTGGAGCTTAGCATCGGCATATTCTGCCAAAAAGAGTTCGCGTGTGATCATGATTTCTTCTGCTATCGAAGGTTCTCCCTTCAGACCCATTTGTACACTTATTTTGCCTTCGTTTACGCAAAGCCCCGTAGCCAGCGAGGTATCGTTGCAGCGGCTCATTATCAAGCCCCCGAAACTTTGGCTGTAAAGCAAGGCCCTGTGAAGAAGGCCCGCACTTACTACCGGGTGAATATCGTCTGTAAAAGCAACCGCGCCCGATAGTTTCATATCATACATTTCGGCTAAGTCCTTTCCTTCCAGTTTTTGAGAGAGGGCACCTATCGGATGAACGTCTACTATGAGGCCATTTGTTTTGTTAATGATGTATTCAATCTGTGTTTTAGAATAGAGCGTCGGATTGGTAGATGGAACCACGGCTACACCGGTAAATCCGCCTGCTGCTGCTGCTTTTATCCCTGATAATAAATCTTCTTTATACTCAAAGCCGGGGTCGCAAAAGTTAGCCTGCATGTCAAACCAGCCCGGTGAAAGATGAAGGTCATTGGCTTCAATAACCTTTTTAATTCCGGCTTGGGGAATTTTAGCCTTTATATCGGTTATGGTCCCGTTTTCTATTAAAACATCCAGCACTTTCCCGTTGTGCGAGGAATTAGGATCGACAATGGTGGCAGACTTTACGAGGAGTTGCATGTTTTCCAATATTAAAGGGTTATTCTTTCCATAATCTCAACAAACATTCTTCGATAGCTAAAAATAACAAAGCTAACAGAATACAGTATTTCCAGTAAAATTTTCCGCGATTTACTTCGTTTAGCAATGCGGGTAGGGTATCACCCGTAACAGATAAAACCGAGAAGTTTTTAATGCCTGCATTTTTACAAAGTGAATCGATAGCAGTGGGAGAGAGCAATGTCATTTCCGATTCTTTACGGTCGTAATTAAAGGAATAACCCGATATCAGGCTATCACCCGCAAAAAGTTTGTAGTTGCCTGCAGCATTTATTTGGTTATGAAGGAATAACATGGTTTTATCATTCACCACTCTTCGTTCAGGAAGGAAGGAAAAAGTATCTGAAATGGATTTTATTTTAAACAGGGTTCCTTCAGGCAGATTTAAATTAGGGACTTCAAGCGGTTGTTCTTTGCCAAGCGTATAGTAAAGCATTTGTTGCGGTGTACTGTAAAGGCCTATGTTGTAAAGCGTAGGCACAAAAATGGCATGTTTGCGGAAGTTGCTGTAGTCATCCGACAAGGAAACACTAAGCAGATAAACATGGCTTTGGCCATACTGAAACATATCAAGCATGTCGTCCCCATTATCTAAACGCATCAGGTTTTCATACAATACATTACTGCTATGCAATATGCGGTAGTGTTTGTGAACCATAGGTAGGTCCATATTGGTGTGTTCTTTCTGTTCAAATACTCCGGCATAAATGGGGCTTTGGTAGTTCAGCTTATCTACTTTAAGGTGGCTGGTATCCACATTGCCTATAGGAAATAGATGAAGCGCTCCAAATAGTTTGTTATAGGAATCCAGGTCTATACCGGAGGCAGGAGGAATAATGAACAGGCCCCCGCCTTTTGTAAGATATTGTGCCAATTCGTTTTCCATACCCGATGTTATGGATGTTACTTCGTCCAGTATAATAAGACGATATGCAGAGAATGTGGAATAGTCCAGATGACCGGCTGCGGCATCCTTCAATGCAAATAGCGAATCTTTTCCATACAGGTAGTTGAGCGATGTATTCATTTTCAGGCTATCGGGATGGATACAAAGTACCGGGATGTTGGTAGATAATTTATAAGAGAAGAATAGGTTATCGTCGAATGTGATGGGGTAGTCCTCCATCTTAATTTCGCCCTGTTGCAGAGCCGCTTTATCGGGCACATAGGAAAGTGGCACTATGGCAGATGAGTTAGCATTGGCTGTGAAGGATGCAGTAGCTTTTTCAATGCCATTTACAAATAGTTTAATGGGCTTATCTGATACTACAGTGGTGGAATAATTGGTAATCTTTACAAAAAGTTGTTCAGGTTTGCCCGGCAAATGCACCGGTGTATTGAACCAGCAACTATCTGCATCAATGTTGTTTTTTGTTTCAGCGCTCACGGGTATAAAAGCTTCCGAAATTCCTGTTTCTGGTTTGTAGGAATACATTCCCATAGCTGATTTCTGGAAATCGGAGATTACAAAGGCCTCTTTAACCTGGCATCCCGAGTGGTCGAGGTTATCGGTCTGCCTTTCCATAACCTCACCCAACATGCGAGAAGCGGGCGAAACCTGGAGTCCTTTTAATTGGTCAATAAATTCATCTTTATTCAGCCAGCGTTCCTGAATGGCATTGAAATCTTGCGACACCAATTGCACTTTGTCGGCGGGGTTAAGCGACTTGGCTATTTGTTCAGCTTTGTTTTTAGCGTCGTCAAGTAAGGTGCCATTTGCATTTAGGCCCAGCATGCTGAAAGAGTTATCTATAAAAATGCTTACAGCTTTGGAGCCCGAAGTGGCTATTCCCAGTTTGTAAGGGATATAAGGTTGTGCAAAAGCCAATACAAGGAAGATAACTATAAGGCAACGGCAAATAAGCACCAGCAATTGCTGCAACCTGCTTTTGGAATGCGACTCCTGCACTACTTCTTTCAGGAAGCGTACATTGGAAAAGTAGAGTTTTTTGTACCGTCGAAAATTGAAAAGATGAATTATGATTGGAATACTTATTGCCGATAAGGCATAAAGGAAAGATGGGAAGAGAAAATTCATCAAAGCCCAAAGATACAAAAAGAAATTACGGGGAGTGAATCGAAGGCAATTAAAAGTATATTAATAGTATTGTGCAATTGTAAAGTATTTCACCTAATTCAAGAATATTACATTTTATTCAGAGTAATTTTCTTAGTTTTGGAGACAAATCTCTACGAAATGATAAAATTGTTTGATAAATACCCCGTTGTCAAAAGTTGTGTAGTCATTGTACCTCTTTTATTTTTATGCCGATGTTCCCCGATAATAGATTATTCTATGGAGACGGTACCCGAAGAGGGTGGAATACATTTAACCCGGTTTACTTCGGATGAAGAGAATACCATTGCTACAGCAGTATATCATACCAATAATAATAATTCTCTTGTATGGAGTGGTAACCGCTATCTCGCTGTTTCGCCCGATGGATCGAGATTGGCTTTTGTTAGATGGGTAGATAATAAGGATAATATTTACATAAAGAATACTGCAGGCGGCACGTCGGCTGTGCAACGTACTTTCCGCACTGCCGTTAGTGATATTAGTTTTTCACCCGATAGCAAATACATTGCTTTTTCCGAAATGGTGAATGGGTTCAGCCACATCTATATGATGAATGCTTCCGAAGGCTCTGCCGTGCAGGAAATTACAAGCGCCAATAATTATGATGATCTTAACCCTGCATTTTCACCGGATGGGAATTTGATATTCTTCTCCCGTATTGAAAAGCATATCAACATTATAAATAATGCGCAAACAGCTACTTATAATGGGAACTTTACTATATGGAGTTATAATTTGAAAACAGGTTTGCTAACCCAATACGATGAAGGGTTCGATCCATGCCCTATGGCTGATGGAAAAAGCATACTGGTATCCAGAACCAGCAAACAAAGCGGGATGGGTGAAATATGGATGTTGAATACAGAAAGTGGGGCAGTTACCCAAATACTTACTTCGCCCAGGATGGGTTTCTCTAATCCTGCCATTTCGCCTGACGGAAAGAAAATTGTCTGTGTAGGTTCCACACCTGCCACACCTACCCGGCCCACCAATTTAGATATATATACGGTTAACACGGATGGCACAAGCCTTACCCAACTCACGTTCCACCTGGCCAGTGACATGTGCCCGGCATGGAGCGCCGATGGAAAGACTATTTATTTTATTTCTGGCAGAGCCAGTAATGCCCAACGTTATAATGTTTGGCAAATGGGTTACACTAAGTTAATGTAATAAAAGATTAATACCCCAATTACAATGAAAACTAACTCCCCAATTAAACGAGCATCCGTAATGGCTGCACTTTTTTTATTTTCTATTCCATTTGTAAGTACTGCACAGGTTGTAGGTGGCGGAGGCGCTACGCAGACATATGTAAACGCTTCACCCTCCAATTCGAATGTAAGCAACGACGATAATTATTATTCTGTGAGTTTAGGCATCATAAGCCCGGAAGGTACATTTTCACAACCCTATTCATTTGGGAATACAGCTTTTATTAACCTTGCAACGCCATTTGGATATATTCCTCCCGGCCGTGCATATCCAACCAATGGATTTGGAGCGGGAACAGGTTATCTTCTAAATTTTTCGGGATTCAGTTCCTTTACCAAGTTTGCCATGGGTTCAGGGCAAGGCAGGGTTGGCATAAATTATGGTGTTGAATTTGGATATAACCCAATTAGCTGGAGCAATGTACCGTGGAGCACAGACGATATGACTGTAAGTACGACAGGTTTCTTTTATGACGGATTTAAATTGGGTCCGCAACTTAATTTGAACCCTATGCAAAATTTGGGGATATGCTTGTATGTTACCTTAGACCCATATCTTACTATACCGGGTGGTGAAAATGCTACCTATGATATTAGAGATGGAAACGGTGTTGAGCATAATGGCACGTATGATGTTAGTGATACAAGTTCTATACATTTGAATATCAATGTGTCTGCTGGCATAATGTTTTATTACAAAGCCCTCATAATAGGTATTGAATATAACTGGGTGCATACCAAATATAATGGTGCAATTAAACAAACTGAAACACAAACACTTACCAATGGAGCTATTGTGACAGCTCAACCTGCAGATACCCACTTTACATCTGTAATACAGACCAATATGCTCAAATTTACATTGGGTTTACGATTTGGTAATCACAAGAAAGGGTGATGATTTTTTAGTTTATTATTGATAATCAGTGTGATTATTATTCTTTATCCTGCAATCGGATCTATTTAAGTGCTGATTTCTACTTAATTATTTGATTTTCAGTAATTTAATTGGGTTAAATGGATCTAGATAAAGCATGGTTAATAAAATGCTCCATTCTGTTAAGTGTTATTAACATCTGCTTTCATACCTATTTTTCTATTTTTGTCCTTTCACTATTACATTATGAGATTAGCTGAGTATTATAGAAAGTATGTTTTTTGTTTAGAAGGAGATTGGCAAAAAGATTTGAGAGACAATTCAAGTGTTAGAGCAGCCCTTAATTTTTTACAGCAGAATTGTAAAATCAACTATATATATAAACAATGCGGAACGCGCGAAAATCTGGAGTATTATCTTTCACTTTGGCAACAAAAAAAGTATAAAGATTATTCCATCTGCTATTTTGCGTTTCACGGTCATTCGGAAAGCATACAGGTAGGCAAGGAGTTCGTTACGCTGGATGAGCTGGCCGATATGTTGCAAGACAGCTGCCACGATAAGATTATACACTTCGGCAGTTGTAAAACATTGAACACCGACGAAAAAAATATTCGCAGGTTTATGGAGCATACAGGTGCATTAGCTGTTTGTGGTTTCGAAACAGAAATTAATTTTGTGGAAAGTTCCGCCTTCGATATGATATTGATAGAAATGTTCCAGCAGTATAAAGACATCTCCATGCTCGATAAGAATATCCGCAAAAACTATCGTGGTACGGTTAAACGGTTACAGTTTAAACTTTTGTATAACTGATGGCGAATAAAAAGATAGTTCGTCCACCTGATGCTCCTAAGGCAAAAGCTGCGCAAAGCCAGCCTAAAGTTCTTCTTGTCCCTATTTTCCCTTTCAGCTTTACGGTAAAAATGGTGATACTTTCCGTGTTGAGCTTTGTTATTTATGCCGATACAATGGGCAACCAATATTGCCTGGATGATGGTATTGTAATTGAAAAGAACAATTACGTACAACAAGGTTTTGGAGGAATAGGCAAGATAATGAGCACTGATGCCTACGATAGTTATTATAAGGAAATGAATGCGGGCCAACAATTGTCTGGTGGCAGGTACCGCCCTCTTTCCGAAGTTATTTTTGCTATACAACATGATGTTTTTGGTGAATCGAAAACAAACAGTATTGCTTTTGAACGACACCTTTTTAATGTCGTATTTTATATACTGGCCATTATGGCTGTTTTTTATTTCCTAAGTAAATATTTGTTGAAAAAGTTTAGACATGGAGAGGACATGGCCTTTTTTGCAACCATTCTTTTTACGGTACATCCTATTCATACGGAAGTGGTGGCTAATGTAAAAAGCCTGGATGAAATTTTATCCATTCTCTTTATTTGTCTTACATTCATTTTCAGTCTCCGTTACATTGATTCTAAGAAACCGCTTGATCTGTTAATTGGAGCCGTGTCATTCTTCCTTTCATTATTGGCAAAGGAATATGCGGTAACGCTGGTCGTATTTATTCCTATGTTATTTTACCTGCTTCGTAATAAAAGCCTGGTTAATGCGGTACTAATTAGCTGGCCCTATTATATTGTATTTATTATATACCTCGTGTTGCGTGGTAAAGCTGTTGGATTTAACGGGCACGTAGAAACCAATGAAATATTAGATAACCCTTATCTATTAGCTACACATACTCAAAAAATAGGTACTGAGCTATTTATATTGGGTAAATACCTTTGGCTGCTTATTGTGCCATACCCGCTTATTTGCGATTATTCGTATGCCATGATACCGTATCAAAACCTGGTGAGTGTAACGGTATTATTTATAGTGCTGCTATATATCGTACTAAGCGCCTGGGGTATATGGCTTCTGATGAAAAGAAATGTATTGGCATTCCCTGTATTTTTTTACCTCTTTTGTCTTCTCATGGTTTCCAACTTAGTTATGGATATTGGGGCTACCATGGGCGAACGTCTTATTTTCCATTCCTCGCTTGGGTTTACTGTGTTGGTTTCTTACGGCATCTTCACGCTCACTAAAAAGTGGGCACAGGATAAGCGTAAAATATTACTATTTAGCTTATTAACCATTGCCGTGGTTGGATTCGGATGTGAAACCATGGCCCGCAATCTCAATTGGAAAGATGATGTGGTACTCTTTACCCATGATGTTAAAACAGGAGATAATAGCATTATGCTTAATGGTAATGCGGGCGCCCGGTTTATCGATATGGCTCAACGTACCAGGGATAGCGCAAGCAGAATGCATAAACTCGATACAGCTATTCGCTACCTGCGTAAATCCATCTTTCTGCATAAAAGATCAGCGTATGTAAGTAGCTACCTTAATATGGGTGATGCTTATTGTGCACTGCAAATGCCTGATAGCGCTGCTTACTACTGGAATATGGTTAAGATAGCATATCCACATTATCCTAACCTGGAAGAATATTTCGCTATATTAGGCAAGCTATATCTGGCCAAAGCAGGGAAGTATGGAGCAGAACATAATTATGCAGGAGCCACCCAGGAAATATATAAAGGGATAAGACAAGACCCCAACAATGCCGATTTATGGTATAATTTAGGCGGGGCCTATTTTACCTGGGGTAAGTATGACTCGGCTTATTATGCATGGAACGTATCATTGAGGATTAATCCAAACCAGGAAGAAGCCAAAAGAGGGCTTTCTGCACTGGTGCGGGTAAAGAAATAGAATAAAAATGGCAACACCGACTAAAAATCAGGCTAAAACAGTTCCGGTAAATCCCCGGCGTGCCATGCTGTTTTCATTTCCGTTTAAAACGAAGTGCATTTTTCTTTGTGCCATTGGGGTATTGTTTTATGGCAACTCCTTATTCAATAAATACGCGATGGACGATCAGCTCACCATCCTTGATAATACTTATGTGCAAATGGGTTTTTCAGGTATTCCTAAAATCCTTTCCAACGATTCGTATGCAAGTTATTATGTATCTATGGGAGGAGACCCTAAACAACAATTGTCGGGTGGAAGATTCCGCCCCTTGTCTGAAATAGTTTTTGCTATTGAACAACAACTTTTAGGCGGTTCAGATCTATTGCCTTTCTTCCGTCATTTTGTGAACATAGTGGCTTTTGCCTGTTGCCTGTGGGCCATGTTTTATTTTCTCGATAAGTTTTTGTTTAAGAAAATACCTTGGGGACATGATATGGCTTTTATCGCCACTTTTTTATTTGCTATTCATCCCTTGCACACCGAAGTGGTGGCAAACATCAAGAGCCTGGATGAAATACTATCTATTCTATTTATTCTGCTTACATTTATTTTCAGCCTCAATTATTTAAAGGGCAAACAGGTAAAGCATCTTATAATAGGAGTAGTGTCTTATTTTCTCGCTCTTCTTTCTAAAGAATATGCTGTAACCTTGATATTCTTTATCCCGCTGTTGTTCTATCTGCTGGAGGATACGAAAATTCTTCCTGCCCTAAAGGCTAGTATACCTTATTATGGAATATTTGCGGTTTACATATTTCTGCGTTATAAGGCAGTGGGTTTCCATAGCCCGCCTCCAAGTGCGAATGTGCTTACCAACCCCTATTACTTTGCTACACACCTTCAGAAGATAGCCACCGAATGGTTTGTATTGGGTAAATACCTGAGGCTTCTTTTTTGGCCTTACCCGCTCTCAGCCGATTATTCGTATTACCAGATAAAATACCACAGCCTTACCGATATAACCGTATTGCTTTCTATACTGGTTTATCTTGCCGTTACTGCCTGGGGCGTTATCCTGCTGCTCAGGAGAAACATTCTTTCTTTTGCCATATTTTTCTTCCTGTTTAATATTATACTAATTTCCAATTTCGTGACCGATATTGGCGCTACGATGGGTGAAAGACTGGCTTTCCATTCCTCCTTCGGACTAGTTATTATTTTGGCATATTATGCGGTTAAGCTAATTTCTCAGGAAAAAAGTGATACAACCACTGTAGCTATCCAAAACAAAAAGAATATATTGATTGGTGCAATGTCGCTGATTGGAGTGGTTTGCTTGGGAGAAACGGTGGTACGCAATGCCCAATGGAAAGATGATACGTCACTCTTCATTCATGATGTGAGCGTAGTGCCCGATAGCTTCTTAGCCAATTCTAACGCAGGAGGTGGCTACTTGAAGTTGGCTGAACGGAAAGAAAATACCGTTCCGCAGGCGCAGGCATATCTCGATTCTGTGCGGAAATATTCGTTGAGGGCATTAAAATTCTTTCCTAACCTCGATGCTGCATATAATAAATTAGGTGGTGTATGCCTTCACCTGGGTCAATTGGACAGTGCCGAATATTATTGGGATTTGGCTGAAAAAAATCATCCCAATTACATACCATTGAGAACAAATTATGTGTTGCTTTCACACATGTTTTTCCAGAAAGGACTTGAGCTTGGGAAAACCGGTCAGCCGCAACAGGCTGTTATATATATGAGGAAAGCGCTGTTACACGATTCGACTAATGCTAATATATGGTATAACATGGGAGGAGCTTATTTTACCATACAACGCTACGACTCTGCAAAATATGCATGGATGAAAACATTACAATATCAACCCGACAACGCAGATGCTAAAAGAGGGCTTGCTGCAATGGGCGTTCAACAACAGTAAAATGTAAGTATGGCGGCAACAACTACCAATAACAAAAAGCAAGTTAAGTCTACCCCGGTTATAAAGGCCGTTTTATTTTCTTTTCCATTTAAAACGAAATGCATTATTCTTTGCAGTGTTTGTTTTCTGTTTTATTTCAATTCCATTTTTAACAGGTATGCAATGGATGATAGCATCACCATTGAACGGAATGCGTATGTGCAAATGGGCTTTTCCGGTATTCCAAAAATTTTGGGCAACGATTCCTACGCCAGTTATTATACATCTATGGGTGGCGATCCAACGCAACAATTATCCGGCGGCAGGTTCCGTCCTTTATCTGAAATTATTTTTGCCATTGAACAGCAGTTTTTTGGCGATTCGGAAATACTACCCTACTTCCGCCACTTTGTAAACATTGTGGCCTACATGGCCTGCATATTGAGCATATTTTATTTCCTCGATAAATTCCTGTTTAAAAAAGTGCCCTGGGGTGGCGATATGGCTTTTTTCGCTACGTTTTTATTTGCTATTCATCCCATACATACCGAAGTGGTGGCCAACATTAAGAGTCTGGACGAAATAATGTCGATCATATTCATTATGCTCACGTTCATATGTGGTATTAAATATATACAGGATAAAAATACCAAGCACCTTGCATTTGCCATGACTTCCTATCTTCTTGCCTTGCTTTCAAAGGAATATGCGGTTACGTTGTTATTCTTTATTCCATTCTTATTCTATTTGTTGATAGATAAAAAGCCTATATCGGCCATCATGGCAACCATGCCTTATGTTGGTGTGTTTATAGTTTATTTAATACTTAGGGGAAATGCTGTAGGATTTCACAAGCCACCTCCAAGTGTTGACTTGTTATCGAATCCTTATTTGTATGCAACGCATATTGAAAAGATAGCTACAGAGTGGTTCGTGATGGGGAAGTACATCAAGCTGCTTTTTATTCCATACCCGCTTTCGGCTGATTATTCCTATTACCAAATAACCTACCATAAATTTTCAGATATTACAGTAGCCTTGTCTATGCTGATATATGTGGCTATTTTGGTTTGGGGAATAAAACTATTTCTGCAAAAACATATCCTTTCATTTGCGGTATTTTTCTTCCTGCTTAATATTTTCATGATCTCCAACTTTGTGCTGGATATAGGCGCCACGATGGGCGAACGGTTGGTATTCCATTCTTCGCTGGGATTGGCTATCATTTTATCATACTATTTGTTCAAATGGATATCTAAAAAGAGTACAAACCTGACGTTGCAGAACAAACGGAATGTTGTAATCGGCGTTGCATCCGTGCTGGGTGTAGTTTGTTTCGGAGAAACAGTAGTGCGTAATGCACAATGGAAAACGGACACTACCTTGTTTATTCACGATGTGCATGTGGTGCCCAACAGTTGTCTCGCAAATAGTAATGCCTCCTGGGATTATCTAGGCCTTTCCGAATCGAAAGATAATACCATTCCACAAGCTCAGGCTCTGCTTGATTCTTCTAAAAAATATGCTGTTAGAGCATTAAAATTAAATCCGAAATATGAGGCTGCTTACCTTAACCTGGGTGGAGTTTATTTTCACCAGGGGTTGCTCGACAGCGCTAAATATTGCTGGGATATGGTAAACCTGCTTCACCCGAACCACCCCTCTATAAAGGCTAAATATGCATTGCTTAGCCACTATTATTTTGTAAATGGGATGGATTTTGGTAAAAACGGAAAACTGCAAGAGGGTGTTAATTATATGCGGAAGGCTTTATTTGCCGATTCAGCCAATTCAGATATATGGTACAATATAGGTGGTGCTTATTTCACCCTGCAGAAATATGATTCGGCGCGTTATGCATGGTTAAAGGCATTGCAATATAAGCCCGACAACGTGAATGCCCAAAGGGGATTGCAGGCGCTTTCGGTACAAACTAAACAGACCGGTGAAAATAAATAATGGCTAAAAAACAAGTAAAACCTGCGACTCCGCCACCAACTGTTCTGCCGTTGGTGTTTGATTTTCCTTTACGCACCAAGTACATTATACTGGCTATTATAGGTCTCATTTTTTATGGTAACACCTTGTTCAATGGATATGCATTGGATGATAATGGAGTAATTCTCGGAAACGAATATGTGCAAAAAGGCGTGAGTGGCATATATAAAATTATGACCAACGACGCATACTCCAGCTATTTGCAGCAGTTGCACTCCAGCCAAAACTTCGTTGGTGGCCGGTATCGCCCGCTTTCGATTGTAGTATTTGCTGTCGAGCAAAGCCTTTTTGGAGATTCAGCCGGCATCAGACATTTTGTAAATATCCTTTTTTTTATCAGCACCATTTGTGCCATCTATTATTTCCTGTCTAACTTCCTCCTTAAAAAATTGGCACGGGGGGAAGACTGTGCATTTCTTGCAGCAGTGTTGTTCGCTATCCACCCATTGCATACGGAAGTAGTTGCTAACATCAAAAGCTTCGACGAAATACTTTCATTCTTTTTTATCCTGCTCACATTTATCTGTAGCCTTGAGTATGTAAAGCAAGCCAAGCCGAAGTTTTTATATATGGCTATGGGTAGCTTCTTCCTTTCCATGTTGTCGAAGGAATATGCATTGATGCTGGTAGTATTGCTCCCCATGTTGTTTTATTTATATCCTACCGAGGGTAAAAAAAAGAGCATCATATCACTGAGCCTTCCGTATTGCATCACGGCTGTTGTATATATGTTTTTAAGAATTTCCGTAGTAGGAATTCCACACTCTAATCCCAATGTTCGATTTCTGAATAATTTTTTACGCACCGACCCATATTATCTTGCTTCGCATGGACAAAAAATGGCTACTGAATGGTATGCCCTCGGCAAATATTTATTTATGCTTTTTGTGCCCTTTCCTTTATCATCCGATTATTCGTATAACCAGATTCCGTATAAGAATTTCGGAACTATAACTGTATGGCTTTCGCTTATTGCTTACATAGGCTTGCTTTATTGGGGTATTAAACTATTGCGTAAAAAGGATGTAATGGCATTCCCTATATTTTTCTTTATACTGATGCTTATCCCTATTTCTAATTTCTTTATTAATGTAGGTGCTATTTACGGAGAGCGGTTCGATTACCACGCATCACTCGGATTTGTAATCATCATTCCATATTTGATTTTCCGATTCACCCGGAAAGTTGTGTTCTCCACCCGTAAAATGGCTATTACCGGTGTGCTCGCGGTAATAATGCTTGGCTGTGCAGTGGAGACTATTGCCCGCAATGCCAATTGGGAAAATGACAACACCCTATTTATGCACGATGTTCAATATATTAAGAACAGTGAATTTGTAGATTGTAATGCATCGGTAGGGTATATTAATTTAGCAATGACTAAGGGGTATGAAAGCCGCAAAACCCAAATGCTCGACACCGCGGTTATGTTGTGCCGCAGGGCTGTAAACCTTGATAAATCCTTCCCTGATCCGTTTATCAACCTTGGATTAGCCTATTATTTTCTTTCTAATCTCGATTCTGCAAAATATTTCTGGGATACGGTGCAGAGCGCCCTCTATCCCAATCATCCAAAGCTAAAATCATATCAGCCCATGTTGGCAAAATCGTTCTTGCTCAAGGCCAGAACAGTAGGCCCCAATCATCCTTTTATGGCTATCAGGGAAATCCAAAAGGGGATCAGTGAAGATTCCACACAACCTGAACTATGGTATAATCTCGGTGGCATTTATTATACGGTTCAACTATACGATTCGGCCCGTTATGCATGGATGCGTACGTTGCAGTTGAAGCCAGATACCGAAACTACTAAAGCTGTTATGGGCGGACTGAATGCGGTACGTACCGCAGAAGGCAAATAATTTTAACCCTGGCTGAACCCGTGACTATCAAGAAGCAAACCAGTCAACGTATCTCACAGCCAAAACCTGTTTTAAGGATTTTTAATTTCTCATCAGCAATAAAAACTGCTGTTCTTCTATTGATCGCACTGGGGTTCTATGCTAACTCTATTCCCAATCAATATGCTCTGGATGATGAAGCGGTCATTCAAAGCAACGAATATGTACAGAAGGGGTTTTCAGGTATCGGTAAAATATTCACCAGCGATGCCTACGACAGTTATTACCGGCTAAATAATTCTAATCAACATCTTTCCGGAGGAAGATACCGCCCACTATCTATTGTAGTATTTGCCATCGAACACCAGCTATGGGGTGAGGCTCCGCAAAGGCGACACTTGGTAAATGTGCTTCTATATGCTCTTTGCGTGCTTGCCATTTTTTATTTTCTGCGGAAATATATTTTTAAGCGGATGTTATGTGGAGAAGACATTGCTCTTATTGCTTCGCTGCTGTTTGTCATTCATCCTATACATACCGAAGTGGTGGCCAATATCAAAAGCTCCGATGAAATACTTTCTCTTTTATTCATAATGCTCACGCTCATTTTCAGCATACGATATAGAGAAGCAGGGAAATTTCCCAATCTTATAATAGCACTGTGCTCCCTCTTACTTGCTTTATTGGCGAAGGAATATGCATTGATGTTAATATTTCTATTGCCTATGTTGTTCGCTTTATATTTTAATGAGCGAATAACGAATTCTATTAAACGCAGTTTACCTTATTACGGAATAATCGCGCTCTATTTTATTATCCGTATTGCATCCATTGGATTTCCGCATCAGCAGCATGAACTGGATGTATTGAATAATCCGTATCTCTTTGCAACTCCCTTTCAAAAGATTGCTTCCGAAATTTTTATACTCGGAAAATACCTTTACATGCTGGTTATTCCTTATCCACTTGCATACGATTATGGGTACTCTCAAATGCCTTCTCGCAGCTTTATAAATCCCTTGGTTTGGTTGACGGTAATTGCTTATGGAGTTATTCTTTATTTGGGGGTAAAACTATGGAAGAGAAAAAGTATGCTTGCGTTTCTTATCTTTTTCTTCCTGTTGAATATGTTGATGATCTCTAATTTCTTCATCAACATTGGCGCTACAATGGGCGAGCGGCTTGTTTTTCATTCATCGTTTGGTTTTGTTTCTATCGTTGCTTTCGGAATTATAGAGGCCGTAAAAAAGGTAAAAATACAACGACGTTTTATTGTTGTAACTGTATTCTTGGGCTGTTTAATTATTTTATCGGGAATGGAAACAATCAACCGCAATAGGGATTGGCAAAGCAATTTTACCTTGTTCACCAAAGATATAAATACGGTTCCGAATAGTGTGAAAGCAAACGATAATGCAGGCGGGCAATATGTAAACCTGAGTGAGACGATAAAGGATACTGCTAAGTCGGATTCCATTACGTATATCGGGCTCAAGTACCTGCATAAGGCAATAATATTGGACGATTCAGATATTGGTGGCTACCTCAACCTGGGTGTAGCGTATGCTAAATTGGTTCAACCCGACTCGGCCAAATATTATTGGGACATCGCTAAACGGATTTACCCTGCCCAGCCTAATCTACCCGGTTACTATTCCCTTGCGGGACATATTTTTGCTTATAAAGCCAGGCAAATTGCTCAAAAAAGAAAATATGCAGAGGCTATTCATGAATTTGAAAAGGGGCTACAGTGCAGTCCTTCCGATCCGGATATATGGGTAAACCTGGGTGGTACATTTTTCAATTTACACCAGTATGATTCGGCGAAGTATAACTGGCAGAAAGCTGCTCAACTAAATCCCAATTATCCCAACCTAAAAGCATATTTTGCTATGCTGCCTAACTCCTATAAGGATTCAAATTCATCGCCAGGCTTTAAGTAATAGCCAACGGTATTAAGTCCCTTATGGTAATATTCGGGATCAGCAAATTTTACCTGGTCCATTTTTTTTACTTTCAAAACCGTACTGCCATCTTTTGCTTTTACTACGTAGAAACCTTTGGTAGTTCTGCTTCCTACGGAATTTAATTGCGAGGTATTAAATAAAACTACCTTATTAATGCTACTCAGCGCAACCAAATCAATATCATCGATAATATGTTCCATGAAAACTAATTTCGATTCATTATTGAAAGCATTGTTCAGCTTTTTGCGCTTGGTTTCCGTTTCATAGCTGCTAAAGTTTATTTTTCCCACTTTTCCATTTTCAAAGGCTGCTATTAAATAGCCGGAGTAGGAAGATGTACCCGTCATATAAACCGGTTTTTCTCCGGCCTCAAATAATATCTGGCTAAGTATTTGTGCACTGTTGGTGAAAGCAGCATTCTGAATTTTATAAACATTGTAAAAGGTAGTAAATACAAGGACTTCAGAATAGGTAAGGACATTGGTATCTATCTTGATTTTAACTTCGTTATGTGCTGGTTGTTCAATAGGTGTATCCATAAATAAAAAGTGATTTAGGGCATAAAAGTATCGATTATTTGAAATGTGGTCGAAATTGGATAAATTTGCCAGTATAAAATCTGTTATATGGAATTTGATATTGATAAATCGATAGAAATATTAGAAAGGACCCCTCGTGTGGTGGAAGATTTATTGAAGGGCTTATCCGATGACTGGATAATGCATAATGAAGGCGCTGAGACATGGAGCCCTTATGATGTAGTAGGGCATTTGATTCATGCAGAAAAAACGGATTGGGTCCCCCGTATGGACAAGATTTTACTGGATGGCGATAAGAAATTTGAAGCTTTTGACCGCTTTGCGCAATTTAAAGAGAGTAAGGGGAAATCACTGGCTACCTTGATAAGTGAATTTAAAACTTTGCGGAAAGAAAGCATTGCTACGCTGCATCGAAAGAATATCACGTCTGCTGACCTAATGAAAAAAGGGATTCACCCCGCTTTCGGTGAAGTAACCTTGAGGCAACTTCTTTCTACATGGGTGGTACACGACTTTACACATTTGGCCCAAATAGTAAGGGTAATGGCTAAACAATACAAAGAGGAAACAGGCCCCTGGATAGAATACCTGGGTGTACTGAATAGGTAAAAGGCATAGATGTATCACTTCCTTAACTATTTCTTTTTTGTTTTCCACACACTAATTATTTTATTTAACACCTTTGGTTATATACCAAAGAAAACAAGAAAATGGAACCTGTTTATTTTGTTGCTCACCTGCTTTTCCTGGTTTGTATTGGGTATCTGGTATGGATGGGGCTTTTGCTTTTGCACCGAGTGGCACTGGCAAGTAAGGGAACATTTAGGTTACTATGACAGGGATTCCTATACGCATTTCCTGGTATTGAAATTGACAGGTATTAATTTTTCGCAACATGCAGTGGATATAGTCACAGCAGCCATGTTCTTTATAAGTTTAGCTTTAAGCCTGTATCTGAATATCCGAGATTGGAGAAAGAAAAGAAGCCTAAGTAAATGAAACCTGTCTGTCCCTTTTTTCGTATCTTTGGAAAGAGATGGATAATATGAAAAGATATATACTTATTATCGGAATATTGTCTATTATGGGATATGGTACAAATGCGCAACTATTAAAGCCTATGCCTGTTGAATATGCTCACGATAGGATTCAGCAAAAAATTTTCCAGTGGGTTGTTGCTCCAAATGAAAATATAATTTATGCGAGCTTAATGCCTATGCAACTTCCTGCTAAGCTTAGTTTTAAATACGAGTTACCTAAAGGAGCAATCTTCTGCCGCATGGAAGATGCCATTTACAACAAACTCAATTTTTGGGTGAAGTTTCGTATGGGAACAGATGAGAAGTATAGCAATTAATGGCTATACAAAGTTCATTAGTTCGAATTTCCGGCCCAGCACTTTTTCCGAATTTATTCCCAGTACATTCTCCAGCATGGTGGCATATATCTGCCTGAAATCGGTGTTGAATATTAAATCGCCCTGATCGAGATTTTGCAAATCGGGTAAAGGATTGTATACACCTGCTTTGGCTAATTTCCCCCCAATTACATAAATATTGTTGGCAGTGCCGTGGTCAGTTCCGCCGCTGGCATTTTGGGCAACTCTTCTGCCAAATTCCGAAAAGGTCATAATAACTGTATTATCAAACTGGTTGTTGTCTTTTAAATCCTGGCAAAAAACACTTATGCCATCCGACATCGTTTTCAACACCCTGTTTTGTTGCCCTTTTTGACCTACGTGTGTATCAAACCCCGGTAAAGAAATGTAGTAAACAGAAGAATCGCATCCTGAACAAATTAATTCTGCAATGGTCTTTAATCGGTTGCCAAATGCATCATTCGGGTAGGTACGTTGCGATTGGAATGTGGTAGAATGCTGGTAAATATAATCTGCTGACTCCATTGTTTCTGCTAATGTTTTTTGCAGGTATTCCACTTCCGGGTGGTCGCTATTGGATTTGTATTCATTGGCAACTCCGCGAATAATAGGATTTTGTGCACTGCTATGCAAAATATTCGGGCGGCTGAATGCAAGCCCTTTCATGTTATCGCCTTTTAGTGAAAGGCTGAGTGTATCATCAATTTCAATGGCTGCATAAGGCTTGGCACAAGTTCCATCGCAGGTTGCATCGAGGTAGCGTCCAATCCACCCTGAATATAAATATTGGTTTTCATCACTGGCCGATTGCCAAATATCCATGCTGCGGAAGTGTGAACGGTTCGGGTTAGGATAACCTACAGAATTAACAATGGCCAGATTTCCGTTGTTGAATAAATCAGCTAATCCCTGCATATTGCTATTGAGGGCCACCTCATCAGTTATTTTTATAATCTCGTCATCTTTCAATCCTAGTGAAGGGCGTGCCTTGTAATATAAATCGTTGCGAAAAGGTACCACACAATTCAGTCCGTCGTTGCCACCCGATAGCTGTATCACCACCAATCTTTTGCCTGTTGTACTGGTGGGTGGAATATATAAATCATTTCTGCCGATGCCGAAAGCTTTTAAAAAGCTGGGTACCATCATGGCCGCTGAAGCCAGTGCAGAGTTCCGCAAGAAATCTCTTCTGTCCATTGGGTTATTATTATATAAGTTGAAATTCGGGTAACGACATAATAGCTGCCATGCTAAGGGTAAGGCTATCGGTACTCTTGTTACCCCAGCTCATTTTTATTAAGGTGCGGTCAATCCGGGATGTATCGCATTGTATAAAGTAGCTGAGCATGGTTTCCTGTTGTGTGTCGTCGGGTAAATTCATGAATGCAGTGTTCAGATTACTCCAGTCAGAATATATAATGCCTTTGTCGGCATTGGCATCCTGTGATTTACTTTCAGGGGCTTCTTCCGGATGGGGCTTTACCCTAATAACCATGCCTTCGCCCCGTAAAACATATTGCGGAATGCTTAAGCGCAATAGGAGGGAGGAACTATCAATCCAAGTATTGCCACCTTTCCAGCCTGCTACATTGGGTGGGAAAAACAGTACTTGCCCCAATGCTTTCTGAAGGTTAAGAATGGTTTTGGGATTCGTGCAGCTTATGTTTATCATTTTCTTGTAGCGCACAATCAATTCAACAGGGGAGCAGACTTTGGCTCCAATATTTTCATCATCATAAAACCAATCGGAAGTATATATATTCCGCATCAGCTTGTCTATATCATAACCTGATTTATAAAAGCCTTCGGCCAATTCCTGCACTCTTTTATCATCCACATCGGGGTTCACAAATTCCCTGTAGATCTTGGTCGTGATGAAAACAGATGTCTGTTGTTGCGATAGGATAATATCAAGAATATCATCTCCGTCAAAATCTCCTTTTTGTCCCAGAAATTCTTTCTCACCGGTATCGTGTTGCTTTTCATTAAACTGGAATTCCCCCCGATTATTGAGTCCCCAACCTGTGAATGCACGCGCCGATTCTTTTACATCATTTTCGGTATAATGCCCTACACCTAAGGTGAAAAGTTCCATGACCTCGCGGGCGAAATTCTCGTTTGGATGAGCTTTTTTATTTTGCTGGTTATTCAAGTATAATAGCATAGCAGGATCTTTAGCAACGGCATGCAGCAAATCACCAAAATTGCCAAGTGCATATTTTCGCAAGGTGTTATTCTGAACCTGCATCAGGTAGGCAAATGGAGTAGATGTGGCAAAATGATTGTGCCAGAAGAAAGTCATCTTTTCCCTCAATGCTGCGGGGGTAGTGCTCATCCTGTTCATCCATTCGTTATTGAGATCTTCTTTTTCCTGGTAAGATTTCAGGAACATTTTCAATATTTGCCCGATTCCCACACCTTTCATCTGGGCATCTTGGGGTATAGGATAGGGCAGATAAGTAATATCCTCATAATCTTTTGATGTCTTAAACAGTTCATCTACTGTGGAAGAGATGGATTTTTCCATTATGGAGTTAATATATTCCGGGGTCTCCCCAAAACCGGCCCGTAAAAACAGGTGCTGTAATTTTTTTTGTTTCGAAGCCATATTTCCTCAAAAAACGTTGGTTCAGAACTAAAGCTATATCGTGAACATGAAACTTAGATGAATTTGAAGCGGCATAGTTTAACGAAGTCAGTAATCGTGAATTCTTTTATCTTCGCATTTAACAGCTTGCATATGCGGAATAAGTACTCATTAAAATATGGTATACTAGTAATAATCGTCGGGGTTATTTCTGTCGGTTTTAATAAAACATCCAAGCGGAAAACTCTGCCGGTTATTACAAACCCTTTTATTGTAGTGCTTGGAACTGTACAGGATGGAGGATATCCACATGCGGGCTGTAAAAAAGAATGCTGCCAGAAATATTATGAAGACAAAGAACCGCGCCATTATGTTTCGTGCCTTGCATTGGTTGACCCGTCAACCAACCAACGATGGCTGTTCGATTGCACCCCCGATTTTACTTTTCAGCTTCATGAATTAGATAGTATTTACCCTGTAGATGGATTAGGTATCAGTGGTATTTTATTGACACATGCTCACATAGGGCATTATACAGGCCTAATGTATTTGGGAAGAGAAGCTATGAACACTAAAAATGTTCCGGTATATGCTATGCCACGAATGCGGGATTTTTTAGAGAAGAATGGCCCCTGGAGCCAACTGGTGAACTTAAAGAATATTGAAATCCGTAACATTGCCAAGGACAGCGCCATTCATTTGAACAATAGAATATCAGTTACACCTTTTACAGTTCCTCATCGGGATGAATATTCCGAAACGGCGGGATTCCGTATTACAATTAATGGCCACAACATTATTTTTATTCCCGATATTGATAAGTGGCAGAAATGGAACCAGGATATTCGTAAAGTAGTTCAGCAAAATGATTTGTTATTTATTGACGGCACCTTTTTTAAGGACGGCGAACTACCCGGAGTGAAGATGCAGGAAGTGCCGCATCCTTTTATAGAAGAAACCATGAGCCTCCTTTCCAATCTTCCAGATAAAGATAAGCAGAAGGTTTATTTTATTCACATGAACCATACCAAC
>JABDCH010000037.1 GCA_013288205.1 Bacteroidota bacterium
CTGCATTACGGTGCAACGGTCTCAGGGGAAATTGTGGTTAGAAACAATTTTGCTGATTACTTAGCGGGAGCGCTGGCGCTCTTCTTCACAGGAGCTCCTTTCTTTACACTGCCACTCTTCTTTACTGATTTTGCAGCAGCCGGTTTAGAAGCCTGTTTGCCGGTAGATGCTTTAGCGGGTTGTTGTTTTACAACCGGTGAAGCGAAAGAAATGCCTCCTAAAAGGAATGCGCCTGCGAGAATTAAACTTAACTTTTTCATGACTTTGTTTTATTATTAATGGTTAGAAACTGAGAGCAAAAATACAGCCTGAAAATGAAGTCCGGGTGAGGTTTCGGGGGATGTAGTGTGAAGGAATGTTAAAAAGGTTGATGTCGCTACAAGCTCTGAAAAATTGATAATACTATATGACAAAGAAATTTCTATAATTTTACCGCATCATATTAATACCCACATCATCATGAAAAAAGGCCCTATTTCCACATTTATAGATAAGAATTACCTGCATTTCAACTCTGCCACGCTGGTAGATGCATCGAATGCATACATAGCCCACATGAATAAGAAGGGGAAAATGATGATTACCCTTGCAGGCGCTATGAGTACAGCCGAATTGGGTATTTCGCTGGCCGAAATGATTCGCAAGGATATGGTCTCCATTATATCGTGCACCGGCGCTAACCTGGAAGAAGATATTATGAACCTGGTGGCGCACAATCACTACAAACGGGTTCCGCATTACAGACAACTATCTCCGGCTGAAGAGTGGGATTTATTGGAACATGGGTTCAACCGTGTAACCGACACCTGCATACCGGAAGAAGAAGCTTTCCGCCGCATACAATCGCATATCCATAAGCTGTGGAAGAAAGCGCAAACCAAGAACAAGCGCTATTTCCCACATGAGTATATGTATGAATTACTGCTTTCAGGCGTAATGAAAAAGCATTATGAAATTGACCCCAAGAATAGTTGGATGATGGCTGCTGCAGAAAAAAATCTGCCAATCATTTGCCCCGGCTGGGAAGATTCCACTATGGGGAATATTTTTGCTTCTTATTGCATCAAAGAAGAATTGCAACCTAGTATTGTTAAATCAGGTATTGAATATATGATGTGGCTTGCTAACTGGTATACCCAAAACTCCAAAGGACAGGGAGTTGGGTTTTATCAAATTGGAGGTGGCATAGCAGGTGATTTCCCTATTTGCGTAGTACCCATGTTATATCAAGATTTGGAAAGAACCGATACACCTTTCTGGGCTTATTTCTGCCAGATTTCAGATTCTACCACTAGCTACGGCTCTTATTCCGGCGCAGTGCCGAATGAAAAGATCACCTGGGGTAAACTGAGCGATAAAACTCCACGATACATCATTGAGTCGGACGCTACTATTGTGGCTCCGCTTATGTTTGCATATATATTGGGTAAATAAGCTAAGAGCTTAGAACTAAGAGATAATAGTAAGGTGCTATGCTTTGAAAAAGATAGTTTATATATTAACTCTTCTTATACTCTCATCTCTAATAGGATGTAAAGTCACTGGAATTTATTCTTTGGGTAATGGATTTAGCCATATCCGCATGATTATAAAGGAGGATAGTACTTTTGCTTATACTACATTTTTTGATGCCGGTGGCACTGACACTATTAGAGGAAAATGGAAACTTCATAAAGGGTACTTGATTCTAAATTCATTCGCCAAGCCAAAATTTAAACCTAATAGTATATATGAGAAAACCGAAGCCAATAAAGATAAGAAATTAATAATAGTTCAAAATATGGATGTCGATGCTTCTGCCGCAATAATATCCATCAATAATGGACAGAAAGTTGATACCTTACGGATGTTAAATGATTCAAATTATTGGAACGATTCTTATCCTATGGGTTTAACAGGCGCTTATACGCATATTGATTCAATAAAAAATATTCGTATTATAAAAACTGATAACTGGACAGACTGTATTCTTAAAGACAGTTCATTTAATACACTCAATCCTAAGTCAAATCTTATTATTATTTACTCTCAACCATACAATCATTATTGGGGAATGAAATACTTTGTTGATACGAAATGGAAGTTACGCTTTAATCGTATCTACCCATGGAGAAAGACGATAACCCAATTCGATAAAAAATATTTCCTGACAAAAAAAAGGAATCATATTGCACATACTGGCGAATTACCTTAAATCCTTAATAGTTTATAATTTTACAATATGATCCATACCTACAAAATATCCGGAATGACTTGCAGCGGCTGCGAAGCCACTGTTAAAAGCAATTTGCTGAAACTGCCCGATGTGGAATCGGTAGAGGTATCGAAAGATACGGGCGTTGCAACCATCGGTATGTCAAAACATATTTCTTTGGAAGAATTACAAAATGCCATTGGAGTAAATAGTAAATACCTCATCAGTAACGACAACAGTGTGGCACAATCTATGGAAGAATCGTCGTGGTTTGCCACCTACAAACCTTTATTTGTTCTATTTGGATTAATACTTATCGTTTCCTTTATTGCCTCCTATCACATCGGAGAATTAGCCCCTACCCTATGGATGCGCTACTTTATGGCTGGCTTTTTTCTGTGCTTCTCTTACTTCAAATTGATTAACCTGCAAGGCTTTGCCGATTCCTATAGCATGTATGATATTGTCGCCAAGCGAATAAATGTATGGGGCCTTATTTATCCATTTGTAGAGCTTGCATTAGGAATTGCATACGTAACTAATTTCGCTCCATTTACTACAAACATTATAACGGTCGCAGTTATGGGTATTAGCAGCATTGGTGTGATTGTAAGCGTAGCCAATAAACAGAAAATTCAATGTGCTTGCTTAGGCGCTGTATTTAATCTGCCGATGAGTACCATTACCATTATAGAAGATTTGCTAATGGTAGCGATGGCGGGAGTGATGCTGTTTTTATAAATGATTTATTAATAGGATGAGATTGCTTCTAAATCTAACCTTCGGAAAGATTTATCGCAATGATGTCATTGCATGGAACGAAGCAGTCTCTTGAACTATTTATTAAATTACTGCCTATTTAAAATCCCTGCTCTTCATGGCAATAACCTGGCCTGAGTTATTGTCAACCCTGAAAACTTTATTAATCCTCGCAATAATGTGTGACGGGCCTTTATCCTCCGACGCAATTTCAAAGCTGATAGTAACGCTCCAGCTTTTCTTTTCTTCACTTAGTTCCACTTCTTCCAGCATTATATTCTTAGCTGTTGTGTAAAATGATTTCAGGTATTCTATGGCTGCATTGGCTGCTTCGGTTGCGTTTATCATATTACGTATATATTACTTTAATTTTACCCAAAGTTAGCATATATCCGGCAATCAAAAAAAATATTTAACTTGGGTGTCCGGAAATATCCTGTTGATTCGTTATAATGTCATAAACCAATAAAATCAGACTTATCATGACAAAAACACTGGTTCAAAAAATCGTATTCAAAAACACCACACCGGAAATCCTTTACAAATTGTATATGGATGCAAAACAACATGCTATGATAGCCGGAGAGCCTTGTAAAATTGCTGCAAAAGTGGGCAGCAGCTATACCGTAGCAGGGGGATATATTACGGGGAAAAATCTTCAACTGATAAAAAACAAGCTCATTGTGCAATCGTGGAAAGCTAAAGACTGGGACAAAAAAGCAATGGATTCTACATTTATTATTAACCTGGAGCCAAAAGGAAAGGATGTAGTTTTACATGTTACCCATGCCAATATACCCGATGAACATTATGAAAGTATTGACCAAGGATGGCATGACTTCTATTGGACCCCATGGAAACAGCATCTATCGGGCAAACCTGTTACGCGCCCTGCTATGTAAAAATATTTTCGCAGGGGTTGTCCGCTTATTAAAAACTCAATCGTTATTAAATCATAAATCAATAATTCATAAACCAATAAAAACAAAAAACATCATGGAAAAGTTCATTTATTTATTCAGAGGTGGCGAAAATCACGCCTACAATGCAATGGAATCGGAAAAAGCGCAAAAAAACATGCAAGCGTGGATGGGTTGGATGCAATCGTTGCAACAAAAAGGTGTACTGGCCGGTGGAGAGCCACTTCACCCAACAGGTAAACATGTTCAAGGCTCTAAAAAAGTAGTAACCGACGGTCCTTATGCTGAAGCAAAGGAAATGGTTGGCGGGTATCTTATTGTTCAGGCAAAGGACATTAACGAAGCTGTGGAACTTTCAAAAGGTTGCCCTATTTTTGAAGAAGAAGGCAATGTAGAAGTTCGCCAGATTCAAAAAATGGAAATGTAATCTTGTCTTTAAACGAAGACAAAGGAGTTTCTAAAATGGTGGACCATCTTTTCCGGCACGAGTCGGGGAAGATGGTCGCCGTTTTAACGCGCGTTTTTGGTTTTGCCAATATTGAGCAAGCCGAGGATATAGTTCAGGATACCTTATTAAAAGCCTTAGAGGTGTGGAAATGGGGAAAAGTTCCGGATAATCCGCAGGCATGGCTTTATAGAGTAGCAAAGAACAAAGCCGTTGATCTTATACGCCGTGAAAAACTGAAGTATAAAATTGAGCATGAGTTTGCGCCTCTACTTAAATCAGAATATTCACTTGTACCATCCATGAACGAAATGTTCCGGGAAAATGAAATTAAAGACAGCCAGTTGCGCATGATGTTTGCCTGCTGCCATCCGTCCATTACTATAGAATCGCAACTTACCCTTATGCTGAAAACCCTTTGCGGGCTTAGCACAAAGGAGATCGGTAATGCATTTATTACCAATGAAGACACCATACAAAAACGCCTTTATCGAACCAAAGAGAAAATTCGTGAAGAACATATTTCACTTGATTACCCGGGAGCATACAATATGCCGGCAAGATTGGATACCGTGCTGAAAGCATTGTATTTATTGTTTAATGAAGGTTATAATTCCTCCCATCCGGAAAAATTAATTCGTGAAGATTTATGCGAAGAAGCCATGAGGCTTACTATTTTACTTACTGAAAATCCGAAGACCAACCTGCCCCACACTAACGCATTGTTGGCACTGATGTGCTACCATACATCGCGCTTTGGTGCAAGGCTGGATGATAAAGGATTTATGGTGCTACTAAAAGATCAGGACAGAACACAATGGAATAAATTTCTGATTGAAAGAGGCAATGATTATCTCAATCGGGCAGCAGTTGGAGGTGAAATCCATGAATATCATATCGAAGCTGCTATAGCATCGGTTCATGCCAATACAAAGTCTTACGAAACTACTGACTGGGGAATGATATTGCAGCTTTATAGCAATCTCTTTAATCGTACGCAAAGCCCCGTAGTTGCTATTAATAGGTGCATTGTATTGGGTGAAGTGAAAGGATACGATGCAGCCATTGCAGAACTGGAAAAGATAAAAGGATTCACCAATAACTGCTATTACAATACTTCGCTCGGCGAAATGCATTTGAAAGCAGCGCATAAAAAAGAGGCTGCCAATTATTTTCAAAAAGCCTTAGAGCTTACATCATCCCATGCAGAAATTGAACTAATAACAAGAAAATTACATTTGTGTTAATATTTTTTTTAGTTTTACTTTTGAGTTTCTTTACCAAAAATAGATTCAATTAAAAAATCAACAATTATTAATCCCCTAAAACTACAACATCATGAATTGGAAACTTATCTTCACCCTATCGTTATTCGGTTTGGCAATGGCACTTGCCACTGTTTCTTTAATCCCTCAACATGTTGAGCCGATATGCTGGCTCGTTATCTTTATCATCTGCGCCTACCTGATTGTTAAAAATGCGCCGGGAAAATATTTCCTGCATGGCTTTTTAGTAAGTATGGTTAATTCCGTCTGGATCACCGCTGCTCATGTTTACTGGTGCACTACTTACCTTGCAAACCACCCGAATATGGCAGATATGGGAAAAAATATGCAAATAGTGCCCGGGCACATTCGTTGGAGCATGCTTGTAATGGGGCCAATTTTTGGTGTGATATTCGGCTTGATACTTGGATTGTTCGCATTTATTGCGGGCAAGCTGATGAAGAAGAAACCGGTTTCACAACAATAGATTCTTTGCATAAGCAGAAACATTAGCCGGAGTAAATTCATTCTCGGGTTTTATTCTGCCAATCACCGGAAAATCGCAAAAGGAAAGTACAGAACGCTCGGCCATCAGGTTATCTTCGCCATTATATATAATTCCGAGTACCTTTATATTCCTGTCTGCTAAAGCCATGCATGATAGCATGGTATGATTAATACTGCCCAAATAATTTTGTGAAACAAGAATAACTTCGGTATCCCACGCCTCCATCATATCAATCATTAGCTCCTGCTCATTGATAGGAACCATAAGCCCTCCGGCACCTTCAATTACTAACGTATTCTCTGTTTGAGGGAGTGTTATGTTTTTTATTTCAATTTTTATTCCTTCCTTTTCAGCAGCGGCAAAAGGCGATGCAGGCAAAGATAAACAGTAGGCTTCCGGGTGAATTATAGTTTTGTTATTACTGATTAAACTCTTCACCGTATCGGAATCTTTTCCATCGCCTGCCCCTGTTTGAATGGGCTTCCAGTAATCGGCTTGCAAAGCCTCGGTAACCATAGCCGATACAATCGTCTTGCCCACTCCGGTGCCAATTCCTGTAATAAATATTTTCCGCATTTTATAATTTCTCTATCGTTTCAAACAGCAAATCTATCTCTTCTTTTGTGTTGTATGAATGCAAGCAAACGCGAATGCGTTCTTTTCCTTTAGGCACCGTAGGGCTTAGTATAGGACGCACATCCATATCGGCCTCCTGCAACTTATTACAAACTTGTCTTACTTCATTATTGCCGGGTACAATCATGCTTTGGATAGCACTTACACTGTCCAACCATTCATACTTGCTCTCATCGTTTATTTTAGCCCAGAAATAGGCAATATTTTCATGCAGCTTGTCCTGTATGTCCCTGCTATCCGCCAATAAATGATAGGCGCATTCAATGCTGATTAAGCTATGCAGTGGCAGCGCCGTAGTATATATAAATGAACGTGCATAATTGACTAAGTAATTTTTCAGAATAACAGAACCCAGCATTGCCGCACCATGGCAACCCAAGGCTTTACCAAATGTGTGAATCCTTGCAAATACACGGTTCTCCAGGATAAGATTTTGTACCAATCCCCGTCCGAAAACCCCTGTTGCATGAGCTTCATCCACTATCAAATTGGCATGGTATTTATCACACAACTCTACCATTTCTTTCAGGGGAGCGCAATCGCCATCCATGGAATAAACAGACTCCACCACAACAAAAATATTTCCGGTTGATATATTCAGCCTTTCTTCCAAATGAGCTAAATCATTGTGCCGAAAAGGAAAAGCATCAGCCCTTGAAAGCCTTCTTCCATCATGGATAGAGGCATGTACAAACTCATCGTATAATATAGTGTCGCCTTTTTGAGCGATACTCGAAAACAGGCCCATATTGGCATCGTACCCGGAATTGAAAAGCAATGCAGCGGGAGCACGGTGAAAGACAGCAAGAAATGTCTCCAACCCCTCCGCTTCAAGGGAATTTCCGGATAAAAGCCTTGACCCGCCGGAGCCATTGAGATTAGCGGCATCCGCCATTTTATCTTCTATTAATTGATATAAAACAGGCGACCTGGCAAAGCCCAGGTAATCGTTGGAAGTAAAATCAACCCGTTTATCGACAAGTGATAATTTGCGCAACAAATTCTGTTCTGTTCGCTTTTTTAATGCGTCGGATAGAGCCTCTTCTGCCGGAAACATGAGGCTAAGTTAGTGAAATAAAGATGCAGTGATTAAAAGCAACAGGATTTATGCCCCGCTATTAAAAATGATACCCTGAGTAACTTTCGGTAAATTCCTCAATGGGAATAGTTGAATTCAGTTGCAGGTTAGTATACGCATACATTTCATACAACCCTTTATCATCATACACTCTTATAACCATGGGCAGGTTGGTAGTTTTAGAAATAAGTAATGCCACGTGTTTTGCGTAGGCAGAAGGCAAAAGCAGTGTTTGTCCTACTTTTAAATCATCATTATACCATGTAATATTATTCAGCGTCAACACTTCATATTCATTCAGAGAATACTGAGATGCAATTTTTGCAACAGTTTCCCCAGGCTGTGTAACAATGTAGGGGGTATTGGTAAAATCCCTGAAAACTATGTCTATCTTATAACAGGGTAAATTATCCCAAACCGTATCATTCAGGCGGTGAGCATAGTTTTTAACGGCATCCGGAAACTTTTCAAATGAATGGAAAAGCATATCGCCCAAGTAAGCATATCCTAACCTCAATAAGGTTTGATGCTGGCCTTTGCGCATCAATTCGCCCGAAGGATTAAGATGCAGGTTTACATATGGAAACCCATTAGGGTTTACGACCGCATCTCCACCTGCCTTACCTTCCCTCCAAAGTACTTCAATTCCATTATCGAGGTTCTTATAATATATCTCGAAAGGCGAAATATTCATCTTAACCATAGAATGGGCATGCGTCATCACATTATCGATCCGTTCTAAAGATGAGAGGTTATACCGCAATGTCCGCACATTATTAATAGCATTGAACATTTGGTTAAAAATTTCCCTGCATTGGCCATCCTGGGCTTGCAACCCGCTCCAAAAAACGGTCAATATTGCAAGCGCCGATAATTTCCCTTTAACTGATGACCATCTACTCATATAATTTATTCGAACGCCGAAATACCCGTCACATCCATGCCGGTAATCAGCAAATGGATATCGTGTGTTCCTTCGTATGTTATCACGGATTCTAAATTCATCATGTGGCGCATGATAGGGTATTCGCCCGTAATACCCATGCCGCCAAATATCTGCCTTGCTTCTCTTGCAACCTGCAATGCCATATTCACATTGTTGCGCTTCGCCATCGATATTTGGGCAGGGGTTGCGCGTTTTTCGTTCATCAGCATACCCAATCTCCAGCAGAGCAATTGCGCTTTGGTTATTTCAGTAATCATCTCTGCCAATTTCTTTTGTGTAAGCTGGAAGCCGCCAATGGGTTTGCCAAACTGGATACGTTCTTTGGAATAGCGCAAAGCAGCATCGTAGCAATCTAAAGCCGGGCCTACTGAACCCCATGAAATACCATATCTTGCCATATTGAGGCAAGATAGAGGGCCTTTTAACCCTTTTACATTGGGTAGAATATTTTCCTTTGGAATTTTTACATTATCGAAAACAAGTTCGCCGGTCGCACTTGCACGAAGCGACCATTTATTATGAGTTTCAGGAGTAGTAAAACCCTCCATTCCTCTTTCTACAATCACACCGCGGATTACACCTTCGTCATCCTTTGCCCAAACTACGGCCACATCGGCAATAGGAGCATTGGAAATCCACATTTTAGCGCCATTGAGTATATAATGAGAACCTTTATCGGTGATGCGACTAACCATTCCGGATGGATTAGAACCGTGGTCGGGTTCGGTAAGCCCGAAACAGCCTATTTTATCTCCCGATGCAAGCAAAGGAAGCCATTTCTTCTTTTGTTCTTCGCTGCCGAACGCATAGATTGGATACATCACTAATGACCCCTGAACAGAGGCCGTGGAACGAATGCCTGAATCGCCGCGTTCTATTTCCTGCATAATGATTCCGTAGGAAATATAATCGAGTCCGGCACCTCCATATTCCCGTGGAATAGTAGGTCCGAAAGCGCCTATTTCAGCAAGTCCTTTAATAATCTGTTTAGGGAATTCTGCCTTCTGGCAAGCCTCTTCAATAATGGGGCTGATGGATTTCTTTACAAATGCGCGGGCTGTATCGCGGATGAGCTTATGTTCATCGGTCAGCAATTCATCTAATAAGTAATAGTCGTGAGCCTGATAGTTATCTGTAGCCATGGTATATCGGTTATATATTAAGCTACAAAATTAATATTTAGGAACTTATACCACATTTTAAGGCTTTATCTGTTATAGATATGCTTTAAGACGGAGAACCACAAAAATTACTTTTTGCTGTTTATGTAATTAAAAATATGGTAGGAGTAGGAACCTTATTCCTATATTATTTCCATATAGCATTCAGAGCTTTTTGCAAAAGTCTTTATATCGTCTACTTTCTTAATGATAAGTTCGGTGATATACGAAGTAGTCCTATTTCCACAATTTAATTTTATGACTTTGGGAGGACAACTATAGATATTACTCAAGTATAGAAAGTCGTTATCCTTTGTTATAATAGTATATCCATTTCCTTTAGCATGGTGCCATATATTATGGTCAGAAAATGTTGTTAAAGCAATATCCCGGACAGGCATAAGAGGTAAGTAATTCGCCAGCTTTTTAACCAGTACGGCCGAAAGATTCTCATCTAAAATATATTTACTCATAGATGTCTACGCAGCAACTACGTAGTGCTTTTTAGCTTCGTCAGCACTGTAGGCTAAACATGCCAAAATATCATTCATGGTAAGTTGAGGGAAATCAGAAAGAATTTCCTCATAACGCATACCGGAGGCAAGATAACTCAAGATATCGTATACTGTTATCCGAGTACCTTTAATACAAGGTTTTCCGCTTCGTATACCAGCCTCAATAGTAATATGATTTTTATATTCAATCACGGCAATTAATCTTCCTACAAAGATAAGAAATTTCTATGAATTATCAATTTCATTTGTTAATTCTACAAAATTTTCCCACGAAAGTTGTTCCGCCCGCAAATGTCCTATCTTCTCATCTATCTTCCTACCTTCCAGCAAACTTGAAAGTGCATTGGAAAGCATTTTTCTTCGCTGGTTGAAAGCGGTTTTCACCACTTTCTTAAAAAACACTTCATCACATCCTATAGAACCTTGCGGCTTTTTTTTGAGACGAATAACGCCAGAGTTTACTTTAGGAGGGGGAATAAAACTGCCTGGTGGCACATCATATAAATATTCTGTTTCATAATATGCCTGTAGCAATACGCTTAATATGCCATAGTCTTTATTACCGGGAGGTGAACATATACGTTTGGCTACTTCCCTTTGAAACATACCTACAATCTGCACGACGGTTTCTTTATAATCTAGTGCCTTAAAGAGTATCTGGGAAGAAATATTGTAGGGAAAATTACCTATGAGGGATATTTTTTCTCCTTCAAATAGCGTATTTAAATCAAGCTCTAAAAAATCGCCTTCGATAATATGGGAAGTTAATTCGGGATAATGTTTTTTTAAATACTCCACCGATTCGTTGTCCACTTCCGATACCCATAAATTTTCTTTCCATTCTTGTAAAAGATACTTGGTGAGGCTGCCCATACCGGGGCCTATTTCAAGCGCTATTTGAGTGGAATGTTCGAGTGCTCCCGCAATTTGAGCGGCCATGTTTTCATCTTTTAGAAAATGCTGCCCTAAATGCTTTTTTGCGCGAACACTCATGAGATATGACATATGAGATATAAACTATAAGATAAAATACTTGTACCGAGGAATAATTTTATGTTATTGCAATCTTTTATCTTATCTCTCATAGCTTATATCTACTTGCTTGGCTTATATCCTGACTCCTTCAAAATCTTATCGGCACTTTTTTCAGCCATCAGTTGAGGCAGAGTGACAGAAGGATTATTCTCCATATAGGTTTTCACTATCTCCCAGCCTAGCCAATAACCCGTTCTCGATGGGCTAATATCATGATTAAAGTAGGAAGTAAACGGGCCGTCATCCGTTAGTTTTGATATATCAGACAGATCTGTAGAGTACAATAATTTTTGGCGAATAATAAATGCCCACATATTAAATTCATTTTCCTTGCACCATTCCCATTGTTTCTTGGTGTAGCGCATTTTTATCGTGTCGTTCACGTTGGGTAACATGGCATCAAGCGCATACATAACCTTGCCTTCGTGTACTATCTGGCTTAACAAATCATTCGAATGGCTATCGGGATTATCTTCATTGGGTTTAAAGATGCTTTCCAGCCAGCCATACACGGCATCCGATACCATATAATCCTTTGTCATGTGCATGGTTTTAAAGTGCGGAAAACTCAGCATGCCGTAATAGGCGTTATGCGCTCCAAGGTACATTTCCAGCGAAATAGCCAACGTAGAATCATAATACACCAACCCGTAGTTGTACCCACTCATAACAGTAACCACTCTTGGTAAATACATATTAGGGAAATAATAGCGAAAATGTTTAAAAGCATCCGTCAATCCATTTTCCAGGAAAGATAAATCGGGATATGCTTTTTCGCAACTGTCGTATGTATTGCGCATATCACGGTCGGTGATAAAATGTTTCAATGCAATGGAATAGGATGAATCCATAATACCTGCATCATTAATAAACCCTGTTACAAAATTGGCGTAGAAGATACCATACTTTTTTAGCAACTTTCGAGTGTATTGATTTACACTGTCGGGTGGCATTGTAAACATATCCTGTTCCATGCGCTCAACTTTTACCTGGGGGACATTTACTTTTGAAACGTCAATGTCTAGTGGATTGTGATGGCAGGAAGCAAAAAGAACTAAAAAGCATAGCAAAAAAAGTCCCGTAGGGACAGCATTATGGTAGCTGCGTCTACCTATAGCTACTTTGCAAGTTCCGTAGGAACGATACTTCTTACCCTTATTCATAAAACTCGAAAAGATATTTTTCATTATAGTCAACTTCAAAATTCTTCAACATATCGAGGTATTCTTCTTTAAAAGTTTTCATCCTATGATGTTCTTCCTGTTTCATAATATAGTTTATAACAGCATCTCTTTGGCTTTTACTATATGAAAAGGCGGAGTATCCCTCCTGCCATTGGAATTTTCCCCTTGTAAATTTCTGAGTGTTTATCCATTTAGAACTATTTGCTTTAACCAATTTAAGCATCTCAGAAATACTCAATACGGGAGGCAAGCCCATAAAAATGTGAACATGATCTTTCCATCCGCCAACAGCAAGAGACGTGGCTTCTTTTTGAATAATTCCGGCTATATACCTATGTAAATTATCGCGCCATTCACTGGTTATAAAATTCCCTCTGCTTTGTACGGCAAAAACTGCCTGAATAGAAATGTAGGTATTGCCCATTGATTTTACTTAATGCCGTCCCTACGGGACTTTATTTATTTCGGGTTTTAAATCTTCTACCATATTTTCATCCCCACGGGATTTTAAATAACTATATCTCTTACCCTACAATTTTCAGTTTGGCAAACTTAAGCAGCAGTTGTTTCTTTTCACCGTTGGCAAACATTACCGTCGCTTTGCTATTCGGATATACGCCTTCCACACTCAGCACTTCTCCTTGTCCAAAGCGTTCGTGCTCTACCCTTGCTCCCACTTTCAATCCGCTTAAGTGAGAATTATCCATAGGTAAACTTGTCTGAGCAGCTTTATTCATGCTTACCAATCTTTTCCCCACAATGGAAACCGGGGGAACTACTTTAGCCGGGGCCGTAAATCCACGATACCCTGATGGTGTGCGTGAATATACATGCTCGCTTGCTTGTTCTCTGTAAGAAAGATTGTTGATGCATTCAGCAGGTATTTCTTCTAAAAAGCGGCTTGGCTCATTGCTTTGAGGACTACCATACCGGTAGCGGCTGATAGCATAACTAAGCACCGCCTGCTTTTTGGCGCGGGTTACCGCCACATAAAAAAGCCTGCGCTCTTCTTCCAACTCTTCCCGCGATGTAAGCGCCATTTGCGATGGGAAAAGATTTTCTTCCAGGCCAGCTATATAGACGTAATTAAACTCTAATCCTTTGGCGGAGTGTATGGTCATCAACAGAACCTTATTATGATCCTTCTCGTCGTCTTTATTGCGGTCTTCATTGGTGAGAAGAGCCACATCTTCCATAAACATACTCAATGTCGGAATTATACCTTCATCCAAGGGTTTTTCAGAAAAATCTTTTAAGCCGTTTAACAATTCCTGTATGTTTTCCACCCGGCTCATTCCTTCCGGAGTGCGGTCTTGTTCCAATTCGCGCTTAATACCCGATGTATAGTAAATATAATCTCCTAGCTGGTAGGCTGTATAGTTGGGGACCATAGCAGCAAAGCTCTTTATCATATTTACAAACTCGGTAATGCGTTCCGATACACGGGGAGATAGGCCGAGGCTAAAGTCTTTCAAATTATCCAACACCATCCAAATGCTAATGTCATTATCGGCGGCAGCCACAATCAATTTATCGAAGGTAGTATCGCCGATTTCCCGCTTGGGATAATTGATAACCCTCCGCAATGCCTCTTCATCATGCGGATTGATAGCCAATCTGAAATAAGCCATCGCATCTTTTACTTCCTTGCGCTGATAGAAAGAAATGCCTCCATAAATGCGGTATGGAATATTAAGCTTGCGCAAGGCTTCTTCTAAAGAACGTGATTGTGCATTGGTACGATATAATATGGCAAACTCGCTATTAGCAGCATGGCCTGATATCTTAAAATCAAATATAGATTGAGCTATTTGCCTGCCCTCATCCGTATCGCTCATTCCACGCATCAACTGGATTTTTTCACCTTCACCATTGGATGTCCAAACAGTTTTTTGAAGCTGATCCTTATTTTTAGAAATTACCTGGTTGGCGGCATGGACAAGGGTTTTAGTGGAACGATAATTCTGCTCCAGCTTAAACACCTGGGTATCGGGATAATGCTTTTGAAAGTTGAGAATATTCTGAATGTTGGCTCCGCGGAAGGCATAAATACTCTGCGCATCATCGCCCACTACGGCAATATTCTGATGGCGGGCTGCCAGTTGGCGCAATATCATGTATTGCGAAAGGTTGGTATCCTGGTACTCATCCACCAATATGTAACGGAACATATTTTGATATTTCAACAATACGTCCGGGTGGTCGCGAAGCAATATATTGGTTTGATAAAGCAAGTCATCAAAATCCATTGCCCCTGACTTAAAAAGCCTTTTATTATAGGTAAGATAAATTTGTGAAAAATGTTCTCTTCGTGCTGCCCGGTCATCACTCTGATATTGCGGATCGTTGGCATACATTTCTGCTGAGATGAGCATATTCTTCATACTGGAAATGCGCCCAAGCAGTGAGGATGCCTTATAGGTAGAATCACTCAATCCTAATTCTTTGGTAATACTTTTTATAAGCGTCTTGGAATCATCGCTATCGTAAATGGTGAAATTAGAAGGATAGCCCAGCTTGTCGGCTTCGCGCCTGAGCAGGCGGGCAAATACAGAGTGAAAAGTACCCATCCAAAGGTTACGGGCATCACTACCCATTAACTGGATAATACGCTCTTTCATTTCGGCAGCAGCCTTATTGGTAAAGGTAAGGGAAAGTATATGGAAGGCGTCGATGCCCTTTTTGAGTAGGTACGCAATACGATAGGTAAGCACCCTTGTTTTCCCGGAACCTGCCCCGGCAATAATCATCACCGGCCCTTCGGTCGCCTCAACTGCTTTACGTTGTTCTTCATTCAGCTCTGCTAAAAAATCATCTTGTCCTCTTTCCATGTGTGCAAAGTTACTCCTATTGCAGTAGACGCAAAAGGATGTTAATAATTTTTGAAAAGAGTTTCGCATCACATAAGTTCCTGTTTATCGAAATAATGACTAATTCCTTGCTGAATGATCTAACTTTAAGCCAGATACTAAAACATCCTAGTTATGAAAAAGATGCTTGTTATATTATCCCTTTTATTAGCATTGTTACTGCAAGGTTGTGTAGTGGCTTATCCGGAACATCGTCATCATTGGCACCATCACGATGATGTGATTATTGAGGAACGGTATTGATTGGAGATTGTCCGTACCCCCACCCAGATTGAGGCAGAGCGTTTATCCCTCAAAAAAGACGTACATATACTAATTTTATGTAGATTTGTATAACTAATTAGACGATGGTGAAAAAAATCTACTTGTTTTTTATTGGGGCTATTTTATTAGGCAGTTCCTCTTCTTTTGCCCAACTTGCCACAGGGAGCAAAGCCAAATGGCAAAAAAAACCTTTCGAGCAAAATGTTTTTATTGAAAACAAGGGCCAGTTTTCCAGGGACGAACAAAAAGATATAGGTGAAAAGATATACTACTCTACCCGGAAAGGGAATATATATGCTTATTTTACAAAGGGTTCAATTGTATTCCGATATGACAGCGTATATACCGATAAGTCTACGGATAAAGAGGGAGATGGTGACAAGGAGCACGTGAAATTTCGCGTGAAACATGAATTTTTGCGGATGAGCTGGCAAGGTGCGAATACCAATCCGGATATAGAAATCGAAGAACCAGTAACCAATTATTATACTTACGGAAACCCGAACGATATTGCAGGAAAATCAGGGATCAGGGCTAACGCCTGGAAAAAACTCATCTATCATAATATATACCCGGGCATTGATATGGAATTTTTTTATCCCCAGCAGGGTGGCATCGAGTATAGTATTATTGTGCATCCCGGTGCAGATGTGAACCTATTTAAAATGAGCTATTCGGGCAATGCACTCCTGAGTACGAATAACCATAATATTACCATCAGTACCCCATTTGCCAGTTTTACTGACCATGCCCCCAATGCAACAATAGACAATGGCAATGGACATATCCAACAGGTTCCTGTTGCATTTACTTTATCGGGTAACAGTATTTCATTTTCAGTAAATCCCTACGACCGAAATACCACATTGACCATTGATCCGTGGATTTCTTCTCCGGCTTTTTTAGGCGCCAACCAAGCTTACGATCTGGATATTGACTTAAAGAGTAATGTGTATGTATACGGAAGTACTTATCCCTACCTTATTGATAAATTTGATAATGCAGGCAATTTATTATGGACCTACACTTCCACTTTTGCATATACGTATAACGCAGGTTTCAGTTTTTACGGAGGCATGTGTGTAGATGGTCATTCTGGCTCTTCATTTATTGCCGAGGGATTTGATCAGGGTGGTTCGCACCTGATAAAGGTAAATACTAACGGCATACAAGTTGCGACCAATGTAGTTGATGCAAGTTACCAGGAAATATGGAGACTGGCATACGATAATTGTGAGCAAAAAGGAGTAATGCTGGGAGGCGGGACCACCGGAAATTCATTCCAGATAGCTGTGCTTGATACTACACTTGCAACATTCAATCCCACTCAAATAGAGGTTGTTAGTCACATGGACTTTTCTATGCTCACATTGGACCATAATGGCAACTGCTATGTAGTGGACGATCTGAATGCTTTAGTTAAAGCTCCTCTGCCTACTTTTTCACCACAATCATTTAATGTGCCCTCGGGATATGGTTTTGGAGAACTGTCACAACCTAAATATATTTATGCCGGCTCATATCCGGGTGCAGGTGGCAACGGATTCAATGGACTTGTAACCAGTGGCAAATACCTGTATAGTTATGACGGGGCCACGTTGAAAAAATGGAACATTACTACAGGGGCCGCAATTGCGAGCGTAGCTGTTCACAATGTACCATTTACAGCCGGCGGACTTACGGCAAGCAGTTGCGGCTATATTTACCTGGGGGTCCGCGATTCAATTAGCCAATACGATTCCACACTTAAAAAGATAAATACATACTTGTTGCCTGATACTGTTTATGATATGAAAATAGACAGGAATAATAACAGAATATTTGCCTGCGGAAAAGGTTTTGCATGTGCGGTAGATGTAAATCCCAGTCCCATCAATATAAGTGTTACACCACCTTCATCATGTTCCGCATGTGATGCCCAGGCTACAGCCACTTTTAATTGCGGAACAAGTCCTTTCACCTATTCATGGAGCAACGGAAGCACCACTCAAACGGTTAATGGCTTATGTGCAGGTATTTATTCTGTTAAAGTAACAGATGCCTCCTGCCCTTCTGCACTAGATTCTGCTCTTGTAATTATTAATGGTAAAATTGGGTATAACGTAAGCGTAAAGGATACCAATCCCGGTTGCCTCTTAGCACGGGGTAACATCACTGCGTATCCTACGGGGGGAACTGCGCCATATTCCTATAGCTGGAGTAATGGAAAAACAACCCAGAAAGATACCGGCCTGGCCGCAGGAACATATACCTGTACCATCACAGATAACAACGGATGCAAAGCCTTTTTATCTGCCACACTTATTAATCCTCCGCCACCTAATGTTACCATATCTCCTCTTTCAGACAGCCTATGTGGAGGCGGAAAGGTGCAGCTAACTGCAAAAGGGGCGAGCAATTATTCCTGGACTCCTGCCTTGAGCCTCAGTTGCAAGAATTGTGCTAACCCGGTTGCAACGCCCACTGTAACTACCACGTATACCGTTACAGGCACCGATACAAATGGTTGTGTAGCCACGGCAACAGCTATTATAAATGTATACTCTTCTCCTACGCCTGTCATAAAAGCAAAAGATTCGGTATGTGCAGGCTATGTAGATACTTTTAGTGTTGCCGGAGGAAATACGTATATATGGGATAATGGCGCCACTACTTCTTCCACCCAATACAGATTAGTAGTAACCCAAACAATTACCGTACAGGCATTCAACGGAAACTGTTCGAAAGATACATCCATAGTTATCCATGTAGTTTCACCAGTTGCTAAAATAAAAGCATTGTCCGATTCGGTTTGCCAGGGGGATAGTACACTGCTCAGTGGCAGCGGAGGATTAACATACAAATGGAATACCGGAAGTACATTAACCAGTATCTGGGTAAAGCCTCAAAAAACCGCCACCTATACCTTGTATGCGTATGAAGGTACCTGCAAAGACTCTGCTCTTCAAGCTATCAAGATAGCGCCAAAAATAACAGCAGCCATTGCAGCGGTGAATGATACCGTGTGCCCATATGGAAGCACGACCATAACCGCTACTGGAATAGGTGGAAAAGTAACCAAATACAGGTGGAATAACGGAGCCACTTCGGCATCCATCACTGTGCATGATACTGTAACCACTACCTATACAGCTACAGTATATGGCTTGTGCGACAGTGTGCAGAAAGTGATGCAGGTAGTAGTAGTGCCTTTACCCAAACCTGTCATCAGCGGACTTAACTGGCGATGCAAAGGCAAACATGATACATTGATAATAAGCAGCTCCACCAATCCGACTAAATATTTGTGGGATAATGGAAAAACGACAACTACTTATGTTACTGGTGCCATCAATGCTGATTCATTGATAAGCGTGACAGCTTATAATAGTTTAGGATGTCCTGTTACCATAGTTGATACGGTTTATCTACGTACCCCTCCGGCTCCAGTGGTTACTTACACCACTCCGTTCTGTGCCGCACAAGCTGTCTACATGACAGCATCAAGTACAGGAACCTTCCCTCCTTTCACTTACAGTTGGAGTACGGGACAGACAGGAAGCTCCATCACCATTGACCCGGGACCTGACAGCACTACTACCTATACCGTATATGCATCTAATGGTTGTGTAGGTTCTGCTACTGCTACTGTTATACCCAATGTACCCATTTTAAATGCCTGCTGCAGCCAGATACTGACTAACCTGGGTGATACCACCATATTGGTAGCCAGCGGTAATTCCAAAATATACCAATGGCAGGAGAGTCCTGATAAGGGAACCATCACCTGTATCAATCCACCCTTGTGTGATTCGGTAAGAGTGATAACTTCTGTTACAACATCCTATACTGTTGTAGGAACTGACAGCAACGGATGCCAGGGAGAACAGGTATTGTTAATAGACATTGATGTACCTTGTTTTGATGTAAGGATTCCCAATGTGATCACCCCTAACAATCCAGGACCATTGGGATTGAATGGTTTGTTTTACATCAGGACCTTGAACATGAGTGCATGGTCAATAATCATCTATGACCGGTGGGGCAAGGAAATGTATAGCAGTACTAATCCTGGGCAATACTGGACCGGAACTACCAAAGGAGGAAGTAAAGCTCCTGATGGAGTATATTATTACATCATTGATGCTACCTGCCAGCAGATCACCTATAAAAAAGATGGATTTGTGCAGTTAATAAGATAATGCCTTTTCACTGCTTCCTACCTTCCACTGGTGCAACACAAAAATGGTGGAGGCAAAAAGCAAGAATGCTCCTGTTTGATGAAGTACTCCCAATACAACGGGAACAGAATAAATAAGCGTAAGCACGCCTAATAGGAATTGTAATAACACTATTCCGAGCAAAAATTTCATGCCATTGGATTGGGTTGGTATCAATGTCATCTTACGCGATTTGAACCATATCAGGCAAACAAGTAACACCACTATGTAAGCATTGTAGCGGTGTATGAATTGCACACCCGCAACTCCATCAATAAAATTTTTCCACATAGGGCTGAGCGCTGTTACTTCGGGGGCAATCCAGTTGCTGCCCATTTTAGGCCAGGTAGGATCAAACTGCCCGGCATGAAGTCCTGAAGTAAATGCGCCATACATAATTTGTATGAACACAAAAAATAGCAATACCCAAGTCCATTTTTTTAGAGGCTTGAACAGTTCATTAAGTGCAGTACTCGGATAAATCAAATCGAGGGCTACCCAAAAGCTATATCCAAATGTGATGAATGCCGTGAGTAAATGAGCAGCCAGGAAATAATGGCTCACATGGGGCACATCTTGCAATCCACTTGCTACCATGTACCAGCCTAACACACCCTGAGCTCCGCCCATCGCAAAAATGACGAGACACTTAATTAATAAAGAACCTTTCAACCAACCCTTATATACAAAAAATGCAAATGGAATCAGGAACACCATGCCAATCGATCTGCCTATCAGGCGATGGATAAACTCCCACCAATAGATGTGTTTATAATCGTTGAGGGTAAAATAACTGTTAACTTGTTTGTATTCGGGTGTTTGCTTGTAGTCATTAAAATCCGATTGCCATTCCTCTTCGGTATGCGGAGGGATGACGCTGGAGATTTTCCATTTAGCCATAGAAAGGCCCGAATGCGTAAGGCGTGTAATGCCGCCCACTATTACCATTGCCCAGATGAGTACACAACCCGTAATAAGCCATGCGATTATGAGTTTCCGTGAAGAA
>JABDCH010000038.1:0-125 GCA_013288205.1 Bacteroidota bacterium
CGCAAAAACCTATCCTCTATTCGTCGGAAGAATATCAATACGAATCATTTTGTCCCCTGGTAAGTGAAGCAGGAAAAATATACGGAACGTATTTGATGCAAAATAAAACAGACCGGACTACGTTT
>JABDCH010000038.1:135-502 GCA_013288205.1 Bacteroidota bacterium
ACTAGTAGCTCCTTGTAAAAATAATTAATTGTTTCCTGAAAATCATGTATAAACGTTTTCATATATTCATCTTGTTTTGCGGTTTGTCTTGTTTCATACAACATACCTGCAGTGCTCAGAACCGGGTAAAAATGCATGGCCAGTTAGTACAGTTTTCGGGTATAGTAGTAGATCGGGACAGTGTACAGAAGGTTCCCTATGTAGCCATATTGGATAAACGTTCCAGTTCAGGATGCATGTCCGATAATTCAGGCTATTTTTCATTCATTGCCATCCCGGGCGATACAGTTATATTCCAGGCTATCGGGTTTAAAACCAATTATTATGTTCTGCCAGACACCTTATCGACCGATCGATACTCTTGGAT
>JABDCH010000038.1:512-20058 GCA_013288205.1 Bacteroidota bacterium
CGGTATGAAAAAATGAAATAGCGGTTCGTAGGTCTTGAATGAGCCTCTTCATAACAACTTTAAAAGAATTCAGGTTTTATTCCTGGCCCTCGAAAGAGGCTTTCAGGTCTGCCTTCCTGAAATTGGATATACCCAATAACGATCTTGACCGTGCTCGCTCAAACATGGCGCTTGCCGCCTTGCATGCCCGTTATGGCAGCGATTTTCGCGAACCTGGACTCAATTCCATGCAGACCATGCAACAGGAGTATGATAAATTGTATTATGCCGGGCAGTTACCTGCTAATAACCTGCTGAACCCCATAGCCTGGGGCAAGTTTATACAGGCATGGAAGGATGGGACACTCAATGTTCAGTAAACCCGGAATATTGAGTACATTTATCCCCATAATCCAATAATAGCAACATTAATTTTTAATTCCACGTTGACGAAGGTGATAAGGAATAACGCTAAGTTTTTATATGTTGCATCCTTGTTGCTTTTCTCTTTTTGCCGATTAGGAGTTTGCCAAAAAACAGCTACTATCTATGGAGTAGTAAAAGACACATCCGGACAACCGGTTGGCGCCGTTACCATTGGTATCCTGAATAGTACTGAACAAGCTATTACTTCCGACAGCCTTGGCCGGTTTTCTTATATGGTTCCGGCAGGAAAGGACCTCCAACTGGTTTTTTTTCGCGAAGGATATGTAATGCAGTACCTGAAGGCAAAATTAACTGAAGGCGAGAAAATGCAATATAACCCCTCGCTCCATTACTCTCCCAGTGTTATGATAGATACTGCGAGGATAATGGGGATGAAACATAATTCGGAGGGAATGCAGGAATTAAATACCGATGTAGTGAATTCAATACCCACGCCTTCGGGTGATTTTATGGCTCTTCTTTCAACAGCCGGGCTCGGCGTGGCTACCCGTAGCGAAATGGGGTCCGATTATTCGGTGCGTGGCGGAGGATATGATGAAAACCTGGTATATGTGAATGGCATTGAAGTATACCGTCCTTTCCTGATACAATCTACCCAGCAAGAGGGGCTCAGTTTCATTAATCCCGACATGGTTTCGTCGGCTTATTTCTCAGCCGGGGGATTTGAAGCAAAATATGGCGACAAGCTTTCTTCTGTGCTCGATGTTACCTATAAAAAACCAACCGCTTTTGCTGCATCTGCTTCCGGCAGCTTGCTAGGGGGAACAGAACATGTTGAAGGGGTTAGCAAAAATCATCGTTTTACTATTACGGAGGGATTCCGTTATAAAACCAACCAATATTTGCTTAATACCCTCGATGTTCAGGGATCTTATAAACCTAAGTTTTACGATGGTCAACTATATATGACCTATGCTATTACCGACCGCCTTGAACTGGATGTGCTGGGTAATTTCTCTGCTAATATTTACCAATTTATTCCACAAAGTCAAACCACCTCTTTTGGAACAGTTAGCCAGGCATACCAATTGCAGGTGTATTTTCAGGGGCAGGAACTGGATGAATACTATGCTATAACCGGAGCCACATCGTTGAATTATCATGCAAGTGACAAAGTAAACCTTAAGCTTATCGCTTCAGCTTATAATGATAATGAGTCGGAAGATTATGATATTGAAGGCGATTACCTCATCAGCCAGTTAAATACCAACACAGGAAGTTCCAGTTTAGGTAAACCGGCCTATGGTATTGGTGTTGGAGCCTACCTAAACCATGCCCGAGACGAGTTAAATGCGAAGGTATATAGTATTCAACAACAGGGCACATGGGCATATGATGGGAGCAATAAGCTTTTGTGGGGTGCCACATTACAACATGAAGTAGTAACCAGCCAAATCAGTCAGTGGAATTTTATTGATTCATCGGGCTATTCGCTTCCATTTAATCCATATTCCCTCGAACTTCAAAATGTGGTAAAAGCTTTTGATACGCTTCAATCGAACAGGATGCTGGGTTTTGTTGAAAATATTAACAAGTGGCATGGTTCTGATAATTCTACCCTTATTATTACTGAAGGAGTAAGGGCAAACTATTGGGATGTAAACCACCAGACAGCTATTAGTCCCAGGGCTTCTATAGCATATAGGCCCGACTGGAAAAGAGATGTTTTGTTCCGTCTGTCAGGCGGTTTGTATTACCAACCCCCATTTTACCAAGAGTTGATAGATATGTATGGAGTAATGCACACCAATGTGAAAGACGAAGAATCTATACATTACGTGCTGGGCAGCGATTATAATTTTAAAGCATGGGGACGCCCATTTAAATTAACTACCGAGGCTTTTTATAAGCAATTGGTAAGTGTTATTCCGTATGAATTAAACGATGCATGGGTAAACTATTATCCCACCCAAACAGCACACGGATATGCGGCGGGTATTGATAGTAAGATTGGTGGAGAATTTGTATCCGGTATGGAATCGTGGGCAAGTGTTTCTCTTTTAGATGCCCGCTACACCATTAACAATGCTTTTTACACCGTTGATTATAATACTTACGGTGAGGTGATAACACCCGGCGTCGCCGACAAAACCACTGCATATACTCAGCAATTCCCGGTAGGGCAATTGCCCATGCCCCTCGACCAACGGGTAACGTTCAGTATGTTTTTCCAGGATTATCTGCCGAAATTTCCCAATTTTAAAGTCTACCTGAACTTGGTATTTGGTACCGGTGTTCCATTCGGTCCTCCCAACAACCTATACGGCGATACACTTAGAACCCCATTTTATGAAAGGGTTGACATTGGCGGTTCATATCTTATACTGGGAAGAAAAGGACAAAAGAATAATCATGGTGTTGCCAAATATTTCAAAAGGATGTGGATCGGGGTACAGGTCTTTAATTTGCTGCAGGCGAACAATGTTATTTCGTATGAATGGATTGAAGATGTTAAAGGAAATAAATATGCAGTACCCAATTATCTTACCGCCCGCGAGGTTAACGTAAGATTGATGATTGAATTATAAAGGCTGTCAAGCTGTAATAAATTTACATCTAATTATATAGATAAAGTATATAAAATAATACTATCTGCCAATAGATAGTATATTTGTAACGGTGTCAATAAAAAGCACATTAAACCTTTCATTGCCTTTTTATTCTAACGCAATAAAATTAATAATATGAAAACAAAAATTACTCTAATTATGCTAATGCTTTCTGTGTATTGTATCAAAGCATATTCTCAACTGACGGTTGACTCCATTGCGATTGTCAATTCCTCTTCCAGTTGTACCTGCACAGGTAGGGCTACTGCTTATGTATCGAAAGGATATCCTCCTTACACATATAGCTGGACTAATGGAGAAATGGGTAAACGCGATACTGATTTGTGCCCCGGCAATTATACCTTGATTTTATATGATGCCCATGGCGACAGTACCGGTATGCGTTTCCGCATAGGTCCCGCTCTTCTGACAGTTGCTATTTTTTCTAATGGTGCCGGGTGTTCTGATACAGCGGGAGCAGCTAATACTTTCGCCCGTGGCGGAACAATGCCGTATACCTATTCATGGGCTCCGGGCGGAGCCACCACAGCCGCTCTCTCGCATCTTTCAGCAGGTACCTACACCATTACTGTTAAAGATGCCGGTGGATGTACTACTACAGCAAGCACAATCATTACCTCTTCCTTGCTATTCGGAACAAGGAGTTTGAATGCGACATGCAATGGAAGCAGCAACGGTATGGCTTTCGTAACCAATATAAACGGTGGACATCCTCCTTATACATATAGTTGGGCTCCTTCAGGCGGCACTCGCGATACAGCTAAGGGCTTAAGTGCCGGTAATTATACTGTAACGGTAAAAGATTCTACCGGATGTACAGGCACAGTGGCTGTGATTGTTAACCAACCTCCTGCTTTGGTTGACAGCGCAACTTCTATGGGGGCGCCCTGCGGAAGCAATTATGGTACTGCAACCGCCATTGTAGGCGGTGGGTCCCGTCCGTATAATTATTTATGGTCGAGCGGAGCCACTACGGCAAGGGCTTCTAACTTGTCTGCCGGCACATATTCCGTTACTATTACCGATAGGAATGGTTGTACCGCTTCCACATCAGTTACAGTGGGCATATCAGGTCCAGCCCCTACTATTGCTATTGTGAACGACTCCTGCAATGGTAAAAGCGACGGAAGCGCTACAGTTACCAATATAACAGGCGGAGTAAGCCCTTATACATATAGCTGGGCTCCATCTGGGGAGACTACTAATTCTGCGACTGGCCTCTCTGCAGGTACGTATACTCTCACTATTAAAGATGCCGGAGGATGCAGCGGCACAACGCTGGTTACATTGCGACAACCTCCTGCTATGACCTTAGTAGTGGATACAGTGGGCGCTACAAATGGATGCAACGGTGTAGCTAATATCACTATTACAGGCGCCAATGGTCCGCTTATCTTTACCTGGTCAGTGCCCCATAATACTACTATTACTTCGCGTACCACAGCAGTAACGGATAGCCTTTGTGCAGGCAAGTATTTACTATGTGTTACCAATAGAGCCGGTTGCACCATATGCGACAGTGTATTTATTTCAGGGAAAGTGGCCACAGATGTAACCCAATTAAGAAATACCAGCTTGGCTATTAACTTGTACCCCGATCCTGTGCGAACCCAGTTGACTGTAGAGTTCAGTGGTATAAACGCTGAAGCTTGCCAGTTAGAAGTATATGATATGCTGGGCAGGGAGGTGATGCAACAAAGCAATATCGCCGTTGAATCCGGTAAATCAATCTTGTTAAATGTTTCCGGTTTACCCCAAGGCGAGTATATGTTACGCATCAGCAACAGCAGTTTAAATGAATACCACCCCTTTATAATAGCACATTAAAAGACCGACAAAAGCGCAAAAGAGGCCGCCTGTATATACAGCGGCCTTTTTTGTTATGATATTTACCGGGAATTTTTCACAAATATTTCAAGAGTTTCTCTCTAATCAAATGGGAAATATTAAATTCGCAGCCCATTTCGAGAAATCGGGCCCATAGCTCAGACGGTTAGAGCAGTCCCGACCGATAGTCGGGATTGGCTGAGGTTAAAGAAACAAAATCTCATTTTTAGCATTTGGTTTTTTACACGTATATACTACAATCTGAAGATACTGGAGGATTATATATAGGCTATACTTCCAATATGGAAAGAAGGCTATGGGAGCACAATACATCAACAGGGAAGTATACCAGTAATAAAGGGAGGTGGAATGTACTTTTCTACAAAGAATTTATAAATAAGCGTGACGCGATATCCTTGGAAAGACAACTAAAGGGATGGAAAAATAAAACCCGTATTCTAGAGTGGATTGAAAGAGAGAAAAGAAATAAGGATAGTTAGAAGTCTTTGCGACGCACAATTTTCACAAATATTTGAAGAGTTTCGCTTTAATCAAATGGGAAATATTAAATTCGCAGCCCATTTTGAGAATTCGGGCCCATAGCTCAGACGGTTAGAGCAGCGGACTCATAATCCGTTGGCCGTAGGTTCAAGTCCTACTGGGCCCACCAAAAAGAAAAGCACCTACATTAATGTAGGTGCTTTTCTTTTTGGTGGTGTGCGATTTTGGTATAAGGCACTCTCTTTGCTCTTATATGAAGTGATTCCTTAGTTCAATAAGGCACCTGCTTTTACATAAATGCCTTTTCGCAAATAACTACCAATAGACCAATAAGAGAAAATATTACTAGGTACATTTCGCAATAGAAGCTCTATTGGTTCAAGGGCATAACCTTTATATCCCAATAGATATTTTTTCCTGAATACAAACGATCGCAATTCAGCAAAACATAGTAAAGATGTAAGATTGATTGAGAAAGGTGTAAGGGTTTAAAGATCGAATAACTCAACCTTTGCACGATTAATCAAGAAGGACATTTCATCTATTCATTCATCTGCATAACTCTGTTGTATTTGTCATTTATACATATGTATATATGTCATATAAAAGATATAAAGCAATAAATGCAAAGCCTGATATAAATCATATTGCATTACGACAATAGTCATGACTCGCCCCTAACTCTGCAGGTAGTTTTGCAGCATCATAATTCAGCAATCAATTAAAATTTTATATAATGAAAGCGCTAATTTATCACGGTATTGACAAAAAAGACTGGGAAGAAAAACCTAAACCAACCATTAATAAAACAACGGATGCCGTTGTGAAAATTTTGAAAACTACTATCTGCGGAACTGACCTGCATATAATGAAAGGCGATATGCCTGCAGTTACAGATGGCCGGATTTTAGGCCATGAAGGGGTTGGAATAGTAGAAGAAGTAGGAAGTTCTGTAAGTAATTTTAAAAAAGGAGACCATGTTATAATATCTTGTGTTACCTCGTGCGGGAAATGTGAATATTGCAAAAAAGGCATGTATTCGCATTGTGAAGACGGGGGCTGGATACTTGGCTACATGATCGACGGTACACAAGCGGAGTACGTTAGGATACCTCATGCCGATAACAGCCTTTATCATATCCCTGCCGGTTCAGACGAAGAAGCCTTGGTGATGTTGAGTGACATTCTGCCTACTGGTTTTGAGTGCGGTGTTTTAAACGGCCAGGTAAAACCGGGCGATACCATAGCCATTATTGGTGCAGGCCCTGTAGGACTAGCTGCATTACTAACTTCTCAATTCTATACCCCCGCAGAAATTATTATGATAGACATGGACGATAACCGCCTTGCTGTAGCAAAAAAATTCGGCGCCACACAAACCGTAAATAGTAGCGATGGAAAGGCAGTAGAAAAGGTTATGAAACTTACCCATAACAGGGGAGTTGATGTAGCCATAGAAGCTGTTGGAATGGAGGCCACTTTCGAAATATGTTCAGACATAATTACAGCAGGCGGGCACATTGCCAATATTGGTGTTCACGGAAAAAGTGTAGCGCTCCACATGGAAACACTTTGGTCGAAAAATATAACCATTACCACTCGCCTTGTTGACACAGTTACCACGCCGATGCTTTTTAAAACTGTGCAATCAAACAAATTACAGCCTAAACAATTGATTACGCATCATTTTAAATTAAGCCAAATTATAGAAGCGTATGATACGTTCGGGCATGCGGCAAAAGAAAAAGCCTTAAAAGTTATACTAACTAACGAATAAGGTTTAAAGTCTCAATAAAATCAGCATAAACATAAAATCATGAAAAAGATAGCTAAGTCAGCTTTAATCGCCGGAATCGTACTATTACTCCTCAGTGTTTTGGGGTTATATATTACCATTTGGTTTTTCCCCAACCTTGCCGAGCAATATTTCGATCCTGCATTTGATATGCAATCGAGCAAGGTGATGATATATTTCATCCATCCATTCATCATCAGTTTTGCACTTGCCTGGTTTTGGGAACGTGTTAAAGGATTGTTGAAAGGTTCGTTCATCACCCGCGGCATTGAGTTCGGATTGCTGTATGCCTTAATTGGAACATTTCCGGTAATGTGGCTTATATACAGCGCCATGAATATATCCATCGAAATGGTTGCAACCTGGCTTGTATTTGGCGTATTGCAAGGTATAATCAGCGGGCTGATTTTTGAAAAAATGAATCCATAATAATTAGATAAAAAGAAACATGAAATCATTAATGAAAATAGTTGTTGTAGCAATTGGGCTGTTCTCTATCAGCGCTACTGCCATGGTCGAAAATAAATACGCCCTGTCGAAAAATTATTCAGTGAGTATTATCGGCACTTCCAATCTTCATGGTTGGAATGAGTCTGTTAAAACCGTAACAGGAAGTTGTAATATAAGCTGGAACCAGGATGGAAGCTTTGACTTGGAAAAACTTTACATGAGTATGGAAGTAAGTTCCATTAAAAGCACGGAAGGCGGGATTATGGACCGGAACACCTACAAAGCATTGAAGGCAGATAACTATCCGGAAATTATATTTTCCCTGGCAAGTCCTGTTAAAGCTGAGGCATCTGCAAATAGTATTTCAGCAAAAGGATTCCTGACTATTGCGGGAGTAACGAAACCAATTACCATGCAAGTAAAAATAGCTTTGCAGGGACAAGGCAATTTAACAGTTGAAGGAGCACAAACTATAAAAATGACAGATTATGGCATTACTCCGCCAACTGCTCTTTTCGGAACATTAAAAACCGGTGATGTCATCACCATAAACTTTAAAACAAGCTTTACTCAAACCGCAAATTAATAAATGCAATTATTCTCAATTAAAATTAATAAATTATGAAAATACCCCTAAAATTATTATCTGTAACAGCGATTGTAGCTTTTAGCCTTTCCGCTTCTGCTCAAGAACAAGAAATGCAATATTTCCGTCCTGATAGCAAAAATGGGCTCAATGTTTTTGAAACCACTAAAAATGATTCCACTCCATTTACAAAAATGAAAGTGCAAGTTGGCGGCAATTTTGAAATGGCTTTCCAGGGATTACGGGATCAGAACAGTGCCGTACCGCTAACGGAAGCACCGTATAAAGGCAATGTGAACTCCCTCATTCCTCTTATAAATGGTTTTGACTTACCTATGGCTAACTTGAATATTGACGCGCAGTTAGCTGACGGAATCAGGGTAGACCTCACTGTTTACCTTGCTTCAAGGCATCATGAAGATACCTGGGTAAAGGGCGGATATGTTCAATTTGATAAACTGCTTTTCCTCCATAGCAACTTTATTAATAATATTATGAAGAGTGTTACTATTAAAGCAGGACAATTTGATTTGGATTACGGAGATCAGCATTTCCAACGTTCGGATGGGGGCAACACTATTTACAATCCTTTCATAGAAAATTATATTATGGATGAATTTGCCACTGAAACCGGGACTGAAATATATTACCATAATAAATGCGGCTTTTTTGTAATGGGTGGAATGACGAATGGAGAATTGGATCCTACTGTAATAGCAGCTACTAAAATTGATTCGGCAACCCACCAACCCAATAATTACGACCCTGCATTTCATGGAAAAATTGGGTATGACAAACAACTGAGCAGTGATTTCAGGCTCAGAATAACAGCATCGGGCTATACGGACCAAAGCGCAAGCGGCAATACATTATTCGGTGGCGACCGTACGGGCTCACATTATTTTGATGTAATGTCGAACCAAAATATTGCAAACGGAACAACCCTTAGTGATGCGAATGACTACAACCCATTTTCAGGGAGATATAATCCGGGTTTCACTGAACAGGTGCAAACATTCATGGGTAATCTTTTTCTAAAATACAAAGGATTGCAATTCTTCGGAACATATGAAATGGCACAAGGCAGAACAATAACTGAAGTAACTGACCGCAAGGCAACCCAATATGCAGCAGATTTAGTTTACAGGTTTCCTGCACATAAAGAAAACTTTTGGGTAGGTGTTCGTTACAATTCAGTAACCGCAACTATGTTTGGCGACCCCAATTCTGTGACCATTCAACGTGAAGCAGCTTCCGCAGGATGGTTCATTACCAAAAATATTATGATGAAGGCAGAATATGTAAACCAGATTTATCTTAATTATGCCAGCACCAATATCCTTAATGGAGGAAGATTTGACGGGTATATGCTGGAAGCTTCTATTGGGTTCTAGTGATCTATCTTCGCTCACAATAAGAAAAGCACTTGCAGCAATGCAGGTGCTTTTTTATTTATAGGTATGCGATTTTGGTGGTCGGTATTTTTAAAATTGAAGGTGAAATCGGGCCGCTGCTCTAACCGTCCGGGCCATGACTAATATCATTGTAATTTCCTAACAAGAAGTTAGATATTTCATAACTTTGCTCCACTTTAAAATGCCCCATAGGGATGCATATGAATTTATGAATCAACAAGTTCCTAAACATATTAATACCGTCATTTTTGATCTTGGCGGAGTATTGTTCGATATTGATTACAGGCTTACCCAGGAGGCTTTCCAAAAACTGGGTAGTACAGCCGATTTTCAAACTGTATATTCCCAACAAAAACAAGCCGGTATTTTTGACGAAATGGAAAAGGGTAACATTTCTCCTGCACAGTTCAGGGCCGGGCTTCGCGAATGGCTGCCTTCTGCCGTCACCGACGAACAAATTAACAGCGCATGGAATGCCATTTTAGTGGGTTTTCGTGCAAGAGAAATAGCGTTGCTAAGCAGGCTAAAGGAACGATATGATATTTTTCTGCTTAGCAATACCAATGAAATTCATTTAGGCCAGGTGCTGGAGATGATAAAGATGCATCCGCCAGGCGATATGGATAAAATTTTCACCAAAGCATATTATTCCTGTCGTATGGGCTTGCGTAAACCAGATAGATCTATTTACGAAGTGGTGATACAAGAGAATAAGTTGAATCCTTCTACTACAATATTTATCGACGATTTGCTGCCAAACCTCGAAGGCGCCCAGTTAGCAGGACTTCAAACATTGCATTGTACTCCATTAGTAAAGCTGGAAGAATATTTCGGAGAATAACTAGTATTCAGATTGATTTTTCCTTACCTGTTTCCGAACGCATATCCCATTTTTGATTTTCATGTAGTGTGCTTATCGTTTCCATTTCCTCCGGTAAATTTTTGAAATATATTCTCAGCAGTTGATTTAATACGGTTGCGTTTCCATTATCAACCATTTTAAGAGCCTTCTCCAGTAAACTTTCTTTCATTTTCCCAAAGGAAATATCTTTTATGTTTACCACTTCTTTTTCATAGGCGCTATCTTCCAATAGCCACTTATAATGTGTGCGGACAGATATTTCGGCCTGTTTAGCTGCTGCTGTAATATTTCCGAAATTAGCCTCAAGAGCCCCAATCATGGCTTGTTTTTTTAGTTGAGTGGCTATTGCTGAATTCTGTCCCATTTTTTTAAGTTTGCTGCAAAACTATATGCTAAGAAAGTGCTTTTATGAAAAGTCATTGACCTTGCAGGCGAGTATTTTTCAACACTGCTATTCCTGGAATTCTATCTTTTTGTAATACCTTTATATGATGCATAATTATATCAAATATATATATAAATAAATTTATTAAATTATTAATTGCAACTCAAAGATTATCAATAATATTCCGGCATGGCTATGAAAAAATCCATGCAAAACCGTGCCCTAATGTGCCCTAAATTTGCAGGGAATTCCTATGCTGTTTTTATAGAATCTGACAAAGTTTTGTCTGCCAAAATGTAAATGGCTACCAGGATAGCGGCCGCACCGGTAATAGCGAATGTATAAAACGAGCCGAACTCAACCCATATAAAACCCGCCAGCGAACTGGCTATAAGGGTGGCTATACTTTGTAAGCCGGAGAACATACCTATGGCAGTAGCTGTATCTTTCTTATCAGATATTTTGCTTATCCATGCTTTGGAAATTCCTTCGTTGCAAGAATAGAACAGCCCGTAAAAGAAGAGCAAGATAAGATAGATGTAGTTATTCCCATTCTTGCTCATCCCGAAATATACAAAAGCAAAAATCACTAACCCGATTATGAATATTTTCTTCAAGCCTATTTTATCAGCAATAATTCCAACCGGAAAAGAAGTAAGCGCATATACTATGTTGTAGAAAATATAGATACCTATAAGGGCTAAATCACTCGTGCCCGATTCTTTCATTTTTAGTATCAGAAAGGCATCGGAACTATTGAATAGGGTAAAAAATAAAAGAGCTATAACTAACGATTTATAAGCTTTTGTGCTTCTTTTCCAATAGTCGAATTTCGGAAATAGGCGGATGGGTGTAGCAGGCTTTTGTTCATGTTTCTTATTGCTATCTTTTATAAAGAAAGTAAGCGCTACAGCTACAATTCCAGGGAAAATAGAAAACAGAAAAAGTGTACTGTAATGCCCCGGATGGTAAAAAAGAAATATCAATGCGATAGAAGGACCAATGGCTGCGCCTACCGTATCCATAGAGCGATGGAATCCGAATACCTTACCTCTATCGCTGTGAGCTGATTCATCAGAAAGAATTGCATCGCGTGCACCTGTGCGCAGGCCTTTCCCCAGTTTATCAATGCTGCGTCCAATCAATACCCAAAAAGGATTTATAATAAAAACAATCATGGGCTTGGCAACTGCACTTAATCCATATCCCCATCTTACAAAGGGCGCCCGCTTACCTATGTTGTCGGATATTTTACCAAAATATCCCTTGGTTAATCCGGCAAATGCTTCTGCAAAGCCTTCAAGTAAACCAATAATAAATACAGAAAACCCAATAGATTTCAAGTAAAGCGGCATAATAGGAATAAGCATTTCGCTCGCCACATCGTTGAACAGGCTTATCAGCGAAAGAATCCATATTACGCGGGTAATAGCTTTCATGTGTGAGCCAATGGCTATTTGCTAATAGCTATTGGCCAATTTTAATTAGAGTATTCCAGTTGTATTTGTCGGGCGCTTTACCGGTGCGGATGTCCATCAGCAGATTTTTAATACGTGTCATCACACCATTTTCACCGGGAACAGGAACGCTATAATCTTTTCCTTTGATGTCAATACTTTGAATATACGTAGACAGGGCAGCAGTACCAGTGCCAAATGCTTCCTGCAGGATGTTATTTTTTAGCGCTTCTTCCAATTCTAATGCACTTACGGTACGTTGCTGGGTATGCACGCCCAGTTCATGGGCAAGTGTAAGGAAAGAATCGCGGGTAACTCCATCGAGTATTGAATCGGATAGGGGAGGAGTTACCAAAACTCCATCAATAACAAACATCACATTCATGGTTCCTGACTCTTCAATATTGAGATCGGGCGAACCATCAGTCCATAGCACCTGGTCGAAACCCTGCATTTTAGCAAGATGCGCAGGATAAAAAGATGCTCCATAGTTTCCGGCGCATTTGGCATACCCTGTTCCGCCACGTGCAGCACGCACAAACTGGTGCTCTACCTTAACGCGCAAAGGCTTATCGTAATATGGGCCGACCGGGCCAGAGAAAATGATATATTTATATTCCGAAGATATTTTTACACCAAACCGTTCTTCGGATGCAAATACAAAAGGACGTATATAAAGCGATGAGCCTGCACTTTTCGGAACCCAGGCAGCATCTAACTTGATAAGGTTTGTAATACTTTCCTCAAAAAGCCTGTACGACATGGGGGGCATACACATCCTTTCCAGCGAGCGCATAAATCGTTCATAATGCTTTTCTATCCGGAATATGGATATGTTTCCGTCTTGCATGTGGAAGGCCTTCATGCCTTCGAATACCATTTGCCCGTAATGCAAAGCAAGTATGGTTGGCGAAAACGATATTTGCCCAAAAGGTTCAATGCGCACATTGTTCCATTCCCCATCCGAATAATCGGAAATAAACATGTGGTCGGAAATAACCTTTCCAAACTCAAGATCATTAAAATCTACTTCCTCTATGCGGCTTTTAGGGGCCTTATTGATTTTTATGGTTTCTGCTGTTATCATATTGCAAGAATAGCCATTTTTTTAAATATAATTGTTAATTACGACCCTGATTATTTTAGTAGATGGATATCTGCTTATAATCCTGCATGTTCCTATTCGTCGATTTTTTTAGTACATTTACATCATTAACCAATCTCAAAAATAAAATGATTTTAATATCCTTGCCAATCGCATTAATTGCAATCGTTTTTGGTGCAAAACTCCTTGCACAATCTCAAAAAGAAAACCTGGGAGGTCTTTATAAGTTCTTATCATGGTTTGTTATTGTGATAGGCCTTCTTATTGTTTTATGTGATTTTACACATGGCTGTATGCGTATGTGCCACAGGGGATACGATAACGGTATGATGAATAGCCATTGCATGATGATGGATAGATGCGATGATGGTATGATGATGAGTTGCCCGCCCATGTGGATGATGCACCACCGTGGAGGTATGAATTGCTGCAACGGTATGATGAATTGCAACGATGGCAGTTGTAATGGTATGATGAATTGTATGCAAGGCGGCGGTTGCAATAGTAATATGATGAATTGCAATGATGGTAACAAAGATGGCTCATGCAATTCAGGTAGTATGAACGGAGGTTCCTGCCCTATGATGGGAAATATGAAAGGCAAGGCCGATAGTGCCAAGACAAAGAAATAATCAATAGCCTTTGTAGGCTGGTAATGAAATTAAAAAGCCCTGTAATTTTAGTATAGGGCTTTTTTATGCTGTCCGTTTAGAACCACCTCTGCGACTTTGCACCTCAACCGGTGTTAGGGTAACGTCTTTGGCTGCAATGCTGTTAGCAGTGGTCGCACGTCTCTTCGCTTTCCGGTATAAATAATTGCCTTTTACCTTGCGTGCAAAGCGGGATAGATTGGTATCCGGATGGGTAACTATTCTGCGGATATTAAAGGTATCTTCATGTATGGCAAGCGGGCCAATAACGGTCGCAATACCATATTTAAATCCGGCTTTTTTCACTAATTCTTTCACGGTATCATTTACCGAACCGTAAGGATATGCAAAGGCTGTAACCTTTTTACCCAATATGTCCTCAAGCGCTTCCCTGGAACCTTCTATTTCCTGGCGGGCTTCCGCTACTTCTACCTTAGTAAGGTCGACATGGTTCATCGTATGGGCACCGAATTCAATTCCATATTTGTTCATCTCCAGAATCTGAGCCCTTTCAAGCAAGGGAAATGTTCTGCCCTCATCAAGGTAATCCCAGGTGTTTTCTTTTTTACCCGTTACCATAAAGATAACTGCTTTAAAATTGAACTTTTTAAGCATGGGAAAAAGAAGGGTGTAGTTATCCTCATACCCATCGTCAAAAGTGAGGATCACATATTTTTTATCTTTATCAAACCGGTCAATCATCGACAAGTCTTCGAAAGTAATAGGGGTATAATTGTTTTTGTGCAGGTATTCCAGGTGTGCTTCGAGTTGCCTGGTTGTCACATACGTGCCATGCTTACCGGCCAGTGACGGGTCGCTTATAACACGGTGATAAAGAAGTACAGGTATCTCGTATTTTTCCCTAGAATAAATGCTTTGATAAATATATTCTATGCGCTCGGTTACCCTGTCTAAATTGAATGAATTCGAAATGGCGGTGTATAATTGCTCAGGGATTTTTTCCATTTTCAGCCCTGCTGAAATATCCTGTCCCAAGTGGCTGGTATCCCAAGAGCCTGACTCTGCAATATCTCCAAAATTACTTCTTAATACCTTCTGGTAATTGTCGGTGGTTACCAAACCTTCGTAAGTAGCTTCTCCAAAAGCTATGGTGGGTTTCCCCATCATAAGGCTTTCAATAGCAACCCTTCCGCTTCCTATTATAACCGATGAATTGGCAATCTGGTCACTTACTTTTCCAACAAAGCCTGATAATGAAACCCGGTTCTGGAATTTTTTAAACCGTTCCGGTATTACCATTCCGCCAACTACATTAATCTTTATAGATGCGTCAATAGGGGTTTTAATGCAAATTTCTTCTAGTACTTTATAAGCTACATCGCCTTTCGGTCCTGAAAGTCTTCCAATAATGGAAACCGTAGGAACTTCAGGCTTAACAGGTACATGAACAGGGCTGTAACGGCTACCGTCAATACCATTTCTAAGTATTTCTATTTTATCCTTATCCCAATGTAGTTCTTTGATAATCTGGTCTCTAACGTTCTCGCAAATGGCCAGCGTGTATTCACCATAAGCCGGAAAAAGCTTTTTGCTCAGGTGAACATGATGGTGACCGTGAGCTGTATATATCATGGGCACACCACAAAGCCTGGAGGCAATATAACTCAACTTGCAGGATACACGCGAATGCGAGTGTATCACCATGATATTATTATCACGGATGGTTTTAATAAGTTTATACAGGTGCTTTACCTGCAGGTATAGCCTTCTTTTATTAAGAGGAAGGGGGATGTACTTTGCGCGGGTAGGTACGGTAAGTGTATCGGAAACAATAAAAACGTTGTGACCTTTGTCAATCAGTTTATCGCTAATAGAAGCCGCATACACCTCGGCTCCTGTAACCTCCACTTGTGATAATACCATTAAAATATTCATCCTCTTCTACTTATACACTATAACCCGCTTCAGGGGAATTTATTATATCTCGAATTGTATTTTTTAAAAAATAGCCTATTTTACAGTTAATACAGGGCACCCAATTTATGAAATCTCTGTGACTTACAAGTTAATTCATCAAAAAAAATCTATAAAAATCCTATGAATCAGGGGTAGGATTGGGCGCAAAACTATATATTTTTTAATTTGAAACACAAATAAAGCCAATTTAACGAAAGATGACTAATTGATTCTATGACGAAAGCAATGCCCTATTCGTTGGGCAAGCCTAATAATTTTCATCAAAAAGACAGGCATCATTTCTATTTTCCGTAAGTTTGTCTGAAAGATTAGTTAATCAAAGAATGTTTGAACATATAAGCCAACCCTTAGCCAGTCCAAAAGTTTTTATGAGCCGAATTTTGAAAATGGCTCTTATTGCTTTTGCAACTACTATGATATGTTTGTTCATAGGGATATTCGGCTATCATTATATTGCCCATGTACCATGGATTGATGCCATTCACAATGCCTCCATGATATTATCCGGCATGGGGCCTGTTGTTAACATAGATAATGTGGCAGGTAAACTGTTTTCTTCAGCCTATGCACTATTTAGCGGGGTGGCATTTATTACTAATATCAGTATATTTTTGTCTCCGGTCATTCACCGCTTTCTTCATAAACTACATATAGAAAAAAAGGAAATTAAGTCATGAAATACACTAAAATCCCTCCCAAGCTGTTTATTGATAACCGCAAACACTTTGGCAAAGAGCTAAAGTCTGATTCACTTGCTGTTTTCAATTCCAATGATGTTATGCCATCAAATGCCGATGGCACGATGGGCTTTATGCAAAACAGCGATTTGTTTTATCTCTCAGGTATTGACCAGGAAGAAACCATCCTTCTGCTATACCCTGATGCAAAAGATAATTCCATGAGGGAGATACTTTTCCTCCGCGAAACCAATCCGCATATTGCAACTTGGGAAGGACATAAATATACCAAGGAAGAAGCCCGGGATGCTTCCGGAATACAAGAAGTACGGTGGCTTTCGGAATTTCCGGCTACTTTTCGCACCCTGATGTCGCAATGCAAACGGGTTTATCTCGATACCAATGAACATACCCGTGCGATAGTAGAAGTTGAAACGAGGGAAGCCCGCTTTGTAAAATGGTGTATGGAAAAATATCCTGCTCACCGGTATGAGCGAAGCGCACCCATCATGCATAAATTAAGGTCTATCAAATCAGATATTGAAGTTGGCCTTATAAAACATGCCTGCGCTATAACCGAGAAGGGATTCCGACGCATATTACCGTTCATTAAGCCGGGTGTTTGGGAATATGAAATTGAAGCAGAACTGATTCATGAATTTGTTCGCAACCGCTCCCGTGGATTTGCTTATTCACCCATTATTGCATCGGGTGGAGAGAGTTGCGTGCTGCACTACATCACCAATAATAAAGAATGTAAAAACGGTGATGTTATTTTATTGGATGTGGCTGCTGAATATGCTAACTACAATTCCGATATGACCCGTGTAGTTCCGGTGAATGGTAAATTTACTCGGAGACAAAAAGCTGTTTACAATTCTGTATTAAAAGTAATGAAGGCTGCCACCAAAATGCTGGTGAAGGGTAATACATTTGCCAAGTATAATGCTGCCGTAGGTGAATTAATGACGGAAGAACTCATCAAATTGCACTTGCTTAAATTATCGGATGTAAAAAAACAAGATCCTAAAAATCCTTTGTATAAAAAGTATTTCATGCATGGCACTTCGCACTTTTTAGGGCTCGATGTGCATGATGTAGGCTATTTTCAGGTTCCAATGCAGGCAGGTAATGTGTTTACCTGCGAGCCGGGCATATATATCCCTGCTGAAAAAATAGGAGTACGTATAGAAAACAATATTTTAATTACTGAAAAAGGAAATACTGACCTGATGGCAAGTATCCCTATGGAGGCAGATGAAATAGAATATTTAATGAATGACTAAGTTCAATTTGATAATTTGGTGATTTGGGAATGAATCATCAAATTATCAAATTTCCAAATTATGATTGGATATACTACATTCAAAAATGCACGCATACGTTACTCCGACCAGGGCGAGGGCAGGGCTATTGTTTTATTGCACGGCTTCCCGCTAAACATGCAGGTGTGGGAGGAGTTTTCAGAAGAGTTATCAAAGCACTTTCGCGTAATAGCAATTGACTTACCTGGGTTTGGAGCGAGCGAATCAATAGGGTACTTTCATTCGATGGAGTTGATGGCGCAATGTGTGCACCAGGTAATGCGTAATTTGAATTTACGCAGATACATTGTAGCTGGGCATTCTATGGGCGGCTACGCGGGACTTGCTTTTGGAGAGCTTTTCCCTGAAAACCTTAGGGGGTTAATTATGTTTCATTCCTCATCATACCAGGATTCACCTGAAAAGAAATTAGACCGCGACCGCAGCATTGAGAATATAAAGAAACGCACCAAGACTTTCTTGAAAGCTGCTACACTTAATCTCTTTGCTAACCCCAAAGATGAGCACCTTAAAAAAGTGAGAGAGATCGTTTCTGCCAACTCTGTAAGAGGAATGGTAGAAGCTACCGAAGGCATGAAAGACAGAAAAGACCGGGAGATTATTTTGCGCTTTTCAGAATTCCCAGTGCTGTTTATTTATGGCAAGCACGATAGAATTTTGCCCTTAGAAAAGATGCTGCCCCAAACGGAAGTACCTCGCGACACGGAAACTGTACTACTTAAAAATGCAGGACACATGGGCTTTTACGAAGCCAAAGAAGAAAGCCTGAATGCTATTATAAAATTTGCAAACAGGTGTTTTAGAATGCCTGTGGAATAAGTATCTTCGCAATTTATAAGAACTGAATGAAACCTGTGAAAAAATATAATAAACAGAAGCCAGTTAAAGAGCAGGTTAAGGAACCTTCTGTTGCTTACAAAACAGGAATAGAGCAGAAACTTTCTATTTTTAATTCTTTTGAGGAAGCTGAGGAAGCTGAATACCAATATCTTGCTTCTCTCACGGGCGAAAAACATTTAGCGAATGCTCTTATATGGATTAAACGTTTATATACAAAAGAGCTGAAGAAGCATCCTAAGATAGGCACCAATTTGAGGCTCAAATAATATGGATATTCTTCTTGAAGAGCATAAAAGATTTTTATGGTTACTGCTTAAGTATAAAGTAGAATTTATACTTATTGGCGGCTATGCTGTAATTTATTATGGTTATGAACGGGGAACTGCCGACATGGATTTATGGCTAAAACCAACAAACGAAAACCGTGATAAATTTATTGCTGCCATGCTGGAGCATGGAATTAGCGATGAAACAACAAATGCTTTACAAAAAATGGATTTCACTACTGCTAAAGTTCTAACTATAGGAAACAAGCCTTCGCAAATTGATTTTTTAACGAAAGTGCAAGGAGTAACCTATGAAGAAGCAGATAAAGAAAAGCGAATATTGCCTATGAAAGACTGGTCGATTCCTGTTATTCAGTATCACCACCTTATAACAATGAAAATGGTTGCTGGACGCCCCCAAGATAAAGTGGATGTGGATGTTTTGCAAAAGATAAATAAGCAAAAGAAGAG
>JABDCH010000039.1:0-19676 GCA_013288205.1 Bacteroidota bacterium
TATTATTTATTATTTTTTTGAAGTAAGAAAAATATTATTTTTGTCCTAATTACAAGGAAAGTTTCAATATGTGCAATGATTTTATTTTTTGCCTAATATGTCATCTACTAATTTTTTCATTTTATGGAAATTGAAAATCAAAATCTACTAGAACATTCATTACGGAATGGAGTTAATTTGTTCCTCGGTTCTGGATTTTCTATCCTTGCAAAAGATAAGGCAAATAAAACTCTTCCTACTGGAGCAAAGTTATGCGACGAATTGAAAATTTATTTTAACAAACCAGGAAATTTTTCGTTATCGCAGTTGGCTTCCATAATGGAAGCCAATCGAAAGGAGGAGTTTTATTCATATCTACAGTCTAGGTTTACAGTCAAAGATTTTCCAGATTTGTATAATTGCTTATTAGATATAAATATTAGAAGTATATTTACTACTAATATTGATGATCTATTACATAATATATATTTAAAATCTACAACTAAATATCTGAATGATGTTTCTTTAAATGGAAGTAATCCAAACGATGAATCTTCAATTGATTTCTCGGCATTACATGGAACAATTCGCACACCTGAAAAATCATTATTATTTGATACTTCTTCTCTTGCTAACGCATATTCGAGATCACCAAGGACTTGGAATTATTTATCTATGGCGATTGAAAGGTATCCTACAATTTTCTGTGGCTATAGCTTTAATGACTCTGGAGTAATTCAAGCAGTGATGGGACAAGGTACATTAGTTGCAGCCCAAAAGGAAAAATGGATAATCATTCTAGAAGAAGATAAGGAGCTATATGATTATTATAAATCATTAAAATTTAATGTTATACTATCAAATACGCAAGATTTCTTGCAATACTTATCTAAAGTAGAAAAAGGCAACAAATTGGCCAAAGAGAATTTCTCGGATATTAAATATTTATTCCCTATTAACATTGTACCTAAGAATGCTGTAGGTCTAAAAGTAAGACCAATAAATGAGTTTTTTATAGGGAATCCGCCTATATGGTCTGATATATTTAGTGGTCAAATTTATAAAACGTCTCATTTTTATGCTATAAAAGACAAGATATTTTCAAATAAGAATGTAATTGTATTGGGCACTCCAGCGGCCGGTAAATCAACGTTAATGATGCAAGTTGCTACAGATATTGAATTTACAGATGGTATAAAACTTGCGTTTAATAATATTGAATATTCAAAGGCATCTCTTTTAGTTCGGATATTGGGTAATAGAAGAGCTCTAATTTTTATTGATAATTTTTGCGATTCATTAGAAGCCTTCAACTTTTTATCGAAATATAGCAACATTACGTTAATAGGTTTTGAACGGGAACATAATTATGGCATTGCTTCTCATTTAATTAATGAAGATGAGTACTATATTTCAAACGTTACAGAGCTTACAGAAGCAGATATTCAAGGTATATATAATTTTCTTCCAACGACCATTAGAAATACAGTATTGAAGAGAGAGTTAAATGATGATTATGTGGATGATTCTTTATTTGAATTTATTAGTAGAAATGTTAAATCGCCTAATCTTGCTGAGAGGTTTACAAAAGTTATTGATGAATTAGAAAAAAGCGATCCCCAATTGGCTGAATTCCTTGTTCTTTGTAGTTATGTTCACTACGCTCGTGTTCCTTTATCATTTGAAATGGTATACAGCTATTTTTCTGAGGAAATAGAATCCTATGATGATGTTTTTGATATGAGAAATAAATTGGGTGAACTTTTGATAGATTATTCAGGTGAGCTTTTGATAGATGACACACAGGATTACTATTATCCAAGATCAGTTTATATGGCTGAGACAATATTAAAACATACTGGGACAGAATTATTAAAGAAAGTTATTGGTAAAACATTGGAAAATATTCCAACAGTTCAAATTTGTTCGTATAATATTTACAGAAAAAGGGCATATGATAAAAATATTATTAGTCGGGCATTTACTAATTGGAAAGACGGTAAGAATTTTTATGAAAAGGTTTATATTAATGACTTTGAAAATCCATATGTGTTGCAACAGGGCGCACTTTATCTTGCTTATAAGAAAATATATACTGATGCATTCCACTGGATTGATCGTGCATTGACTCAGACTGATAATAAATATTTTTCAATTAGAAACTCCCATGCATTTATTCTTTTTGATGCCAATATTAATGCGCAAGAAGAAAATGATGAAATAAGAAGGCAATTAGATAAAAGCATGGCAATACTTGAGAAATGTTTTCATGACGATAAGAGAAGATCGTTTCATGCTATTGGATATGGGGAACAGGCCATATTGTATAATAATAGGTATTATGATGAAGTTGCAACAAAATATCTTAGAAACGCGCAAACATGGCTAAAAGAAGAATTAGTTAAAAAAACTTGGAATATTGGGGTATCGAATACCTTAAAAAAAGTTGAGGCACGTTTAAATACATATTCGTAGAATCCCCCAATATATAAGGACTTGCAACGTATAGTCCCCCCTTCGCATTGCTACGGCGGGCAAAGCCGATGACACACCCATCCCTCTTGTCTCCCCTTTTGTGGGGAGACATTCCAAAGAGTGTATACAGACAAATTTTAATTAACAGCCTGATTTTATGTTAATGACGATCATCGTGATGGTCATCGAAATGTTGATCTGGGGGATGGTGGTAACGATGGTTCTCGCGGTATTCTACTCCGTGTACATCATGATAATACCAAAATCCCCCCCTGTAATAATATCCGCCAACAGGTTCAGCATAGACAGCGCACCCTTGTATGAAGAGTGCACCAAATAAACATGCTAAGATTAATGCTTTCATATTGTTTTTTATTGGTTGAAGTGTAAAGATATATTGGGTGAGAACCATTTCCAGGCTTATTTCTTCCAAAGGCTAAAAACCGTAGCTCAATTACCAGTTTTGAACTTTTAAAATCCATCAATAGATATAAGAGATGAGATATAAGATATAAGCGGAGGTATCGCAAAACATAACGCCGCGTGAGGCCCGCCTGAATGAACTTCAGTTCGGGCAGGGATAGCAGCGGAAAGCCCCAACAAATAAATATGAGATAATAAGGTATAAGCGGAAAGACAATGCAAGGTAACGTCCAAGTTTTCCATAAAAATTCGTATATTTGCAATTAACACAAATCAGCAAGCAGAATGGCAATGAATGAACTTATTTTTCTTGTGGAGGAGGCACCTGAAGGTGGCTTTACTGCCAAAGCATTGGGTGAAAGTATATATACGGAAGCAGAGACAATGGACGAATTAAAAAAAATGATTCGCGAAGCGATAAGTTGCCATTTTGAAAAAGAGGTTACTCCCCAAATTATCCGCCTCCATTTTGTAAAAGAAGAGCTTCTGCCTTTATGAAGATACCCCGCGACTTATCGGGACAGGAATTAATTAAAAAGCTAAAAAAGCTTGGCTATATCCCCACCCGGCAGGTAGGTAGTCATGTTCGTCTTTCAACTACTCAAAAAGGAGAACACCATATTACGATTCCTAGCCACAACAATTTAAAAATAGGTACATTGTCATCTATTCTGTCTGATATTGCAGAACATTTTGGTATTACAAAAGAAGAACTAGTAAGGGAGTTATTTTAATTTCTTGATGATAGCATCAATACTTTTTGCAGGCAGAAGTTTCTCTTTTTCCCGTTCTTTCATCATTTTTAATAAGGTTCTGTCTTCCTTATTAATTACAATTGTTTTCATAAGTCAAAGGTACGAATAATATTTACTCCGGCTACACTTTACCTCCCCAGCGTGAGGCCCACCTGAATGAACTTCAGTTCGGGCAGGGATAGCAGCGGAAAGCCCTCGTCTCGCCTAGGGCGAGACGAGGGTCCGCCATGGCGGACCCGACCCTTGCCTAGCTTGGGGCACGCCCAAAAAGAGCTAAGAATTAAGAACTAAAAGGTAAGATTATTCGCAAAGCTTTTATTTAAAGGAGCTCATGAGCCCCTCGGGGTTGCCACGCTCCGCTCGCAATGACGGGCTTTGTCGCCCCCCCAAAAAGATAAATAGAGAAAAAAGAGATGATATATTGATTTTTTCTTATATTTGGATTAGATAAAATTAAAAATCATATAAAATATTACATTATGAAACATAATAAAATTACTTTTATTCTTTCTGTAATCATTTTTATTTTTGTTGGAAAGAATTTAACCGCGCAAGTAGTTAAAACATTTAGCTATACAGGTTCATTACAAACCTGGACAGTGCCCTGTATCAATTCTGTAACTATTACGGCTTTCGGGGCGGCAGGCGGGACTTCAAACTACCAGAACCTGGGCCCATATCCCGGTGGTAGCGGTGCTGAAATTGTTGGAACCTTTACCGTAGTTGCAGGCAATGTGTTGGATATTATGGTAGGGCAAAAAGGAGCAATAGATAATGAAGGTTCAGGCGGCGGCGGCTCATTTATATGGAATTCGTCTAACAGTAACAAGTTGATGATTGCTGCCGGCGGCGGCGGCGGATCATATTCTGTAGAAACGGGCGGTAATGGTTCGGCTGACTCCATTCCTACCGCAGGTGCCGGCTACGATGGTGGTTCTGCTCCCGGAGGTGTTGGTGGTAACGGCGGTTCGGGCGGTACGTGTGCCGGTAGTTATAGTGGCGGTGGAGGCGGTGCCGGATGGATATCGAATGGTGGTACGGGTGCGTCTTGTGGAGGTTATGCAGGTGGTGCAGGCGGCAGTACCCCCCTTAGCGGCGGTGCAGGCGGCCTATATAACGTTGTTAACAGTTGTGCAAAATCGGCTACCGGCGGATATGGTGGCGGTGGTGCATCTACATGCTATGGCGGTGGCGGCGGTAGCGGCTACAATGGCGGCGGCGGAGCTACCGGTTTTAATACTGGGTGGAATGCAGGCGGCGGCGGCGGTTCATATAATATTGGAACTAACCAAACTAATCTTGCTGGTATTGATACTGGTAATGGCATCGTGATCATTGCTTATTATACCGATACAGTGGGTTCAGTTAGCGGACATTTGATATCCGGGGTAAGCTGCTTTGGAGGAAGTAATGGCACGGTATGTGGTATTGTTGTTGGCTCATCGCCGGTATATACCTATTCATGGACACCCAAAGGAGGAAACAGGGATACTGCTACCGGATTAAGCGTGGGCACCTATACTATTACTGTGCACGACCCTTGCGGGCATTCTGTTTCGGCATCGGTAACCGTTACCCAGCCTGCAAGCGCTCTAAGCACCACGGTAAGTGTAACAAGCAATGTAAGTTGCAATGGAGGACAAAATGGCATATTAACTGCCAACCCGAGCGGTGGAACAGGCCCCTATACGTATTTATGGACACCTTCGAGTGAAACCAATTCGGTGGCTCTTGGCTTAAAGGCCGGCAACTATACGCTGAATGTAACGGATAATCACGGCTGTACGGCTTCAGCAACGGCTGTTATTACCCAATCCAGTGCTGTGAGTATATCGGCAAACACAACGGCCAATGTGTTATGTAACGGAGATAGTACAGGCAGCGCGACATCTAAAATAAGCGGGGGAGTATCTCCTTATACTTATTCGTGGACACCTTTGGGTGGAAGCACCAATGTAGCAACAGGGTTGTCTGTGGGCTCGTATACAGTTACGGTAATGGATTCTTGTAGCGGCTCTGCCACTGCATCGGTAATTATTACCCAACCTAGTCCGCTGAATATATCAGATAGTGTAATAAATATACGGTGCAACGGAGATAATACAGGCAGCGCAATATCTTTTGTGTATGGAGGAACATCCCCCTATACCTATAAATGGTCAGATGGTCACACAACCGCTACGGAAACAGCGCTAACCGCTGGTACTCGTACAATAGTTGTAACGGATGCACATGGATGCAGTACTTCAATATCCGTAACTATTACTCAACCAACTGCCATAGTTATTACATCAAGTTCGAAACCGGATAACGGAACCAGCGATGGTTCTGCCAAGGTAAGTGCAAGCGGAGGAATTTCGCCATACACTTACTTGTGGAGTCCGGGAGGAAGCACTACCGATTCCATTTCGCATGCCAGTGCAGGGACATATTGCTGCCATGTAACGGATGCAAACAAATGTGAAGACAGTATATGCGTTACTATTCAATCAACGGCTGGAGTAAGCAGCATAGAATCAAGAGGGGGACAAATAACGATTTACCCTAATCCGAATAACGGGCAATTTACCATTCAGTCGTCAGTCGTAAGTAGTCAGTCGTCAGTGGAGATTTATAATGTGATTGGAGAGAAAGTGTATTCCAATTATCAGATTACCAACTTATCCAATTATCAAATTAATTTGAGTGGAGAACCCAACGGAATATATCTGTATAGGGTAATAAGCAGTGAAAATGGTAATTTACTTGGAGAAGGTAAACTGGTAATAGAAAAATAAAACATAGATTCAGATAGAATTCTTCCGGATTTGATTTCAAAACAAACAAAGGGCCAGTGTAATGCTGGCCTTTTTGTTTCAGGAACGTAATGAAGAAAATTTCCCTAATTTCGTGTTCCAATTAAAAAAGCATGAAATTATATCCGCTCTCAATGGGTCTGCTATTGTTGGCAGCCTGTCATCAGCCATCTGCATACAACTATCCAAAAACCCGCACGGTAGATACGGTTACCACTTACTTTGGTGTGAGAGTGGCCGACCCATACCGCTGGCTGGAAAATGATACATCGGCTGCAACAGCCCAATGGGTGAAGGATGAAAATGCGCTTACGCAAAGCTATCTTTCCAAAATACCTTTCCGCGATTCGTTGAAGCAACGCCTTACACAGCTATATCATTACGAAAAATACAGTGTGCCGTTTATGAAGGGCAACTATGTGTTTTATTATAAAAACAATGGCTCGCAAAACCAGAGTGTGCTATATGTACAAGATGGATTGACGGGCACTCCGCGCATATTGGTTGACCCGAATACTTTCTCTGCGGATGGAACAGTGGCCATATCTGAAATTGCTGTTTCGAACGACCAGAAGTATTTGACTTATGCTATTAGCCGCGCCGGTTCTGACTGGAATGAGTTTTTTGTAGTGGATATTGCCTCGGGAAAACGACTGAATGATTCATTGAACTACAGCAAATTTTCGGATATAGGCTGGCAAGGAGATGGATTCTATTACACACGTTACGATGCTCCTAAAGGCGGCGCATTGGTGAACAAAAATGAGAGCCCGAAAATATATTATCACCAGGTGGGTACTTCGCAAAGCGCTGACCAGCTTGTGTATGAAGATAAGGCACACCCTATGCAGACGATAGGTGCCTACACAACCGAAGATGAAAAATATTTGGTGATACATACGGAGAATTCTTCGGATGGAAATGCACTTTTCGTAAAGGACCTTTCAGCGAAGGATGCCCCGCTTACAACAGTGGTGGCCGATTTTAGGAATGATAACACGGTGATTGACGACAACGGAAATAAACTACTGGTAATGACAAACAAGGGTGCGCCCAAATATCGCCTGGTATGGATAAACCTTAGCAACCCCGATTCCGCCAACTGGACCAATGTGATACCGGAACAGGAAAACTTGTTGCAAGGTGTCGGGCTAACCGAGGGAGACAAAATGGTGGTATCGTATCTCGATAATGTGAAAACGAAACTTTACATATACAGCATGGATGGCAGCAAGCTGAATGAAATTGCGCTGCCGGGTTTTGGCAACAGCGATTTTTCTTCCGATAAAAAAACACCTTATATTTTCTATTCATTTACCAATTACATTACGCTGCCCACTATTTTCAGTTACGATGTTGCAGTAGAAAAATCAAACCTGTTTGCTAAGCCTGATAATGGCTTTAAATCGGACGACTACGAAACCGAGCAGGTGTTTTATCCTAGCAAAGATGGGACGAAAATACCCATGTATATCGTTCATAAAAAAGGCATGAAGATGGATGGAAATAATCCTTGCTTCTTATATGCATATGGAGGATTCAACATCAGCATACTGCCTGCATTTAGCCCAACGGCTGCATTGTTCCTTGAAAATGGGGCCATCTATGCGGTCCCCAATCTGCGTGGAGGTGGCGAATATGGCGAAAAGTGGCATGAGGCCGGAACCAAGCTCAACAAGCAAAATGTGTTTGATGACTTTTATTACGCATCGAAATATTTGGTAGATAACAACTATACCTCGCGCAGCAAACTGGCTATACACGGGCGTTCTAATGGTGGTCTGCTGATTGGTGCATCTATTACGGAACACCCGGATATGGCCAAGGTGGCTATACCTACCGTTGGTGTATTGGATATGTTGCGCTATCATAAATTTACCATCGGTTGGTCTTGGGCGAACGATTATGGCACCAGCGATGATTCGGTGCAGTTTCATAACCTCATGAAATATTCTCCTTTGCATAATGTGAGAGATACTAATTATCCTGCAACCCTTATCACCACTGCCGACCACGATGACCGGGTTGTTCCGGCGCACTCGTTTAAGTTTGCGGCTACGTTGCAGGTTCATCAAAAAGGCAATGAACCAGTTTTAATCAGGATAGACCATAATGCGGGCCATGGTGGCGGAAAACCGATGTCGAAACAAATTGATGAATTTGGCGATATGTGGAGTTTTGTGTTTTATAACCTGGGGATGAAGTTTCACATGTAAGTTCAGATTTATCTATCTTCGCACAGATGAATGAGACGCAAAAAACAGGTGGAGAAGGCGAAACAAAAGCAGCGGAATATCTGCGCTCGATTGGATATGAAATACTGGAAAGAAACTGGAAGTACAGCAACCAGGAGATAGATATTATTGCGAAGGATAAATTGTTCTTAGTAATAGCCGAAGTAAAAACACGCTCATCAAATGCTTTCGGCGAACCGGAAGTGTTTGTAAACAGGCAAAAACAGCGGAATCTTATCAAGGCTGCGAATGCCTATCTGGAAAAGAAAAACCTGCTCCTGGAAAGCCGCTTTGATATTCTATCGGTGATGAAGACAGGAGATACATACAATGTTAATCATATTAAAAATGCTTTTTATCCTATTTTAAATAAATCATGATTTACATACTTCCATTACACATCATTTTTGTGGTGACCTGGTTTGCCGGACTATTTTATATAGTGCGTCTTTTCATTTATCACACCGAAGCGGAAAAGAAACCGGAACCGGAAAGAACTATTCTGCAAACTCAGTATAAAATAATGGAAAGAAGGTTGTGGTATGGCATCACCTGGCCATCTGCAATCCTTACGTATTGCTTTGGTTTTACCTTGCTCTATAGCCGCTATGGATGGGATATTCCCGCTTGGTTACTGATTAAATTGTCGTTTGTTTTTGGTCTTACCCTCTACCATTTTCAAAACCATATTATTTATCGCAGGCTGGTAAAAAATAAAATTACGTGGTCGTCTACACAACTGCGCATGTGGAACGAATTGGCAACGATATTTCTTTTCGCCATTGTATTTATAGTTACCCTGAAAGATACGGTAAGTTTCCTCTGGGGCATATTAGGCCTGGTTCTACTGGGCTTTATGCTTTGGGGCGCTACGTTAATTTACAAGAGAGCAAGGGAGAAGAAAACAAAAGAATAAATATGGAACAGAAACCGATGGCCGTTGTGGGAGCCGGATTAGTGGGCTCTTTACTAGCAATTTATTTATCGCAACGGGGATATAAAGTAGAATTATTTGAACGCAGGGATGATATGCGCGTTGGGAATATGGCAGGTGGCAGATCCATTAACCTGGCGCTCTCCGACCGTGGATGGAAAGCTTTGAGAGGAGTTGGCATTGCGGACGAAATAATGAAAATAGCCATTCCTATGAAGGGCCGTATGATTCACGATATAGAAGGGAGAACTAATTTACTGCCTTACGGGAAAGAAGGAGACGCTATATATTCCGTATCACGCGGAGGCTTGAATTGCCTTTTGATGAGCCTTGCAGAAGAGAAGGGGAGTAAAATACATTTTAACAAGCGTTGCAAAAATATTTCGTTAAAAGATGCTTCATTAATTTTGGAAGATGGTGTTACAAAAGAAGAAAGCCACTTCTCCGCATCACGTATTTTTGGTACGGATGGAGCATTTTCTGCTACACGCCTGCAAGTGCAACTTTCTACCGATAGGTTTGAATATTCACAGCATTATCTCAACTATGGCTACAAAGAATTGGTTATACCTCCAGCTGCAAATGGAGGCTTTGCCATGGAGAAAAATTGCCTGCATATATGGCCACGCGGAAAATTTATGATGATTGCACTTCCTAATATCGACAGTAGTTTTACCTGTACTTTATTTTTTCCGTTCGAAGGAGAAGAATCATTTTCAACATTGACAACAAAAGAATCTGTAAAGAAGTTTTTTGACAAAACCTTTCCTGATGCAGTTCCGCTAATGCCTACGTTGCTACATGATTTTTTCCATAATCCTTCTGCCTCCTTGGTCACAGTAAAGTGCTTCCCATGGAATGTTGAAGATAAAATGTTATTGCTGGGAGATGCAGCCCATGCTATTGTTCCTTTCTACGGACAAGGCATGAATTGCGGCTTCGAAGATTGTATGGTGTTGAATGAAATAATGGAAAAACACTTAAACAAACAAGATGATGAAGCGGCTTGGAAAAAGGTTTTTGAAGAAATAGGACAGTTGCGCAAAACCAATTCCGATGCAATAGCTGAGCTTGCAATAGCTAATTTTATTGAGATGCGTGACCTTGTTACACATCCTGATTTTATATTGCAGAAAAAAATTGAAGCTCATTTCAGCAGCAAACATCCCGATAAATGGTTGCCGCTTTATTCTATGGTTACTTTTAGTGATTTGTCTTATAGCTATGCACTGAATAAAGGCCGGGAGCAAGATGCTATCATGCGGAAAGTGCTCAGTACTCCCAATATTGCTGATAAGTGGAATTCTGCTGAAGTAGAAGAAATGATGTTAGGATTGGTTAAAGCCAATGGATGAGATGAATGCTTCTCCGGATATTTTAAAAATACAAGAGCTTGAAAAAATTGCGAGACAACTTGAGCCTTCGCCTGAGTTGCGGAAAGCAGCAAGGGAAGGAGTAATCGACTACACCGAGAATTTTATTGATAATATAGAAACTATTCCTGCTTTTGTTGAAGAACGAAAGTCAAGTGAGATCCTGACTAATTTATCAGTTAGTGAAGCTCCCACATCTTTAAATGAAGTTCTGGAGACACTTAAAACGGGATTAGATGTTTCGGGCTTGAATCCTGCTTCCGGTGGCCATTTAGGATACATTCCCGGAGGAGGCATTTATTATGCTGCTTTGGGAGATTATTGGGCTGATATCACCAATCGCTATGCGGGAATTTTTTATGCGGGACCTGGAGCTGTGCGGCTGGAAAACAGCCTCATACGATGGGTCGCAGAGCTTGTCGGATACCCTGCTGATTGTGCCGGAAACCTTGCCAGTGGCGGAAGTATAGCCAATCTTTCAGCTATTGTGGCTGCAAGAGATTTTCAAAAAATAACTTCTGAGAAAGTAGAGAAGTCTGTTATCTACGTTTCATCTCAAGCCCATCATTGTATTTTCAAAGCTATTCGCATAGCTGGGCTTGGCGAAAGCGTTATTCGCTATTTGCCACTTGATGAAAATTACCGCATCAAGCCCGATGAACTGAATAAAATTATTCAAGAAGACATCCGGCAAAATCTCATTCCATTTTTGGTGATTGCATCTGCAGGAACTACCGATGTTGGTGCAGTTGACCCGTTGGAACCCATTGGAAACATCGCTAAAAAACACAACCTCTGGTATCATATTGATGCAGCGTATGGCGGTTTCTTTATATTGACGGACTATGACAAATCTTAAAGGGCATTGAATTATCTGACTCTATTGTGATGGATCCTCATAAGGGATTATTTCTACCCTACGGACTTGGAATGGTGTTGGTGAAGAATAAGCAAGCATTAATGGCCTCGCAATATTACCGTGCCAATTATATGCAGGATGCCTTGGCTGCTGACGAAGAGCTATCTCCTGCTGAAGCATCTCCCGAACTTACTAAGCACTTCAGGGGATTACGGCTTTGGCTTCCCCTGAAATTATTGGGATTGCAACCATTCCGTGCCTGCCTGGAGGAAAAGCTAATGCTCGCAAGATACTTCTATGCTGAAATAAAAAAACTAGGTTTTGAGACAGGCCCTTATCCTGAATTGTCTGTAGCATCGTATCGTTACGTTCCTAAAAGCGGTGATGCAAATGCTTTTAATAAAAAGCTCATGGATGAAATTATAAAAGATGGTAGGGTGTTTATTTCTTCTACTATGTTGGAAGATAGATTCATGCTGCGGCTTGCTGTGCTTAGTTTCCGTACGCATCTTTCTACTATTAATATTTTATTAGATTTGCTGAAGGAGAAAACGAAAGGGCTTTAACGCAATATCTGCAACCTGTCTGCATCCAATCGTAAGAAGATAAATAGCAGTAGTGTAAATGCCCAGAAAGAAGAGCCTCCATAACTTATAAATGGTAATGGAATCCCGATAACGGGAACAAGTCCCAGATTCATGCCTACGTTAATGGCGACGTGAATAAAAAATATCGAAGCCACTCCATATCCATATATCCGGCTGTAGGGAGAGCGTTGCCGTTCAGCAAGAAATATCAGGCGAAGAATAAGTACAAAGAAAAGTATAACGATGGTTGTAGCACCGACAAATCCCCATTCCTCACAGGGAGTAACAAAAATAAAATCGGTGGCATGTGCCGGAACATAATTCAGTTTTGCTTGTGTGCCCTGCAAATACCCTTTTCCCATATAGGAGCCCGAACCAATTGCTATTTCCGCCTGGTGCAGATTATAACCTTCTTTGCTGTTGTTTACATTTTGTTGTAGGAAAACTTGTATTCTTTTCTTTTGGTGCGGCTCCAGGTGATTAAACGCATAATTAGTACCGAATATTATGGCGAGGCTAAGTGCCAGAATCCCCCCGATTCTTGTAATATCTTTCACTTTACGTCGTGAGAAAATTAAAAATGCTACTAGGGCAATCACGGCAAGGATAATGGAAATAATAAATTTATTGCCAACCAATGCCAGTATGAAAAGTACAATCGTTAAAAATCCTATCAGCAAAATATTTCCCGATAAGCCTTCGCGGTAGAGAACAAAAATGAATGCAACATAGGTAACTGCAACGCCTGTCTCATTTTGGATAATAATTAACAACATAGGAAACACTATCATGGCTATGGCTATCCAACGGATTTTTTTTGAGTTGGTGGTATTCTTTTCATTGCTCAAATATTTAGCAAGACCTAGATTGATAGCGAACATGCCAAGCTCTGCGGGCTGTATACCTATTTCCCCAATCCTGAACCAAGAATGGCTGCCCGCTATGTTTCTTCCCACGAATCGTACTACCAAGTCTGCAAATACAAACATTCCATAAAGGGGATAAGAGAATGCGGGGAAGAAACTTGCTTCGGAAATCATAACTAAAAATGCCATCGCGAAACCGGTCATTATCCATACAAATTGTTTCCCGTAGCGCTGCGAAAAATCAAAAATATTGGGATGAACCGGGTTGAATACCGCCGAATAAATATTTATCCATCCGATTAGCACAATGACTCCATAAAGGCCGATGGTAATCCAGTCGATGTGGGGTATAATATTATTGCGCCGGTTGCTCATTGATCAGGTTTCTTGATAGAAGCCATTCTTACGGGCTTTGTAGTATGCTTGTTATGTTTTTTCTTAGGCGCTGTTTTTTCTTCTGCGAGGTATTGAATCGTGTTACCATTCAGCATGCGTTGTTCTATCTCGGCTCTTTTGATGGTGTCTGTTAAATATTTTTCAATCATTAAACTGGCAATAGGAGCAGCCCAATCGGCGCCCCATCCGCCCCGCTCCACGACCACGCTAATTGCAATACGTGGTGTATCTTTCGGAGCAAAAGCAATAAACAAGGAGTTATTTCTGCCGTTTGGATTTTGCGCGGTACCTGTTTTTCCGCACATAACCACACCGGGAATCTTACTGGCTGCAGCGGTTCCGTCGTTTACTACATCGCACATACCGTCAGCAACTACTTCGAAATATTTTGATTCTATCGGTACAAAATGCTTGGTGGTATATTTTTTAGATGCGGGTTTATCGCCGATACCTTTTATAATGTGGGGAGTATAATAATAGCCTCTGTTGCCAATGATAGCAGCTTGGTTAGCGAGTTGCAATGGGGTTACTCCCAACTCTCCCTGGCCTATAGCAAGCGAAATAATGGTGGAACCTTTCCAATGTCCTTTACCGTGAAATTTGTCGTAATAATTTTCGGTTGGCAACGAACCCCGGAGCCCGCTGGGTAAATCAATATCCGGACGTACTCCAATGCCAAAGCTGGTTACGTATCTTCTCCAGGAAGCAAAAGCTTCTTCGGTGGAATGATACTTTTTATTACTCATAATGCTCATAAAAACATTACAGAAATACGTATTGCAGGAATAGGCTATTGCTTTTTCGAGCTGCAAAGGGCCATGCCTTAGGTCGCAGGCAACTGTAACATTACCGATATGAAATGCGCCCGGGCAGCTATAAACGGTATTTTCATCCAGCACTCCTTCTTGTTGTCCGATAAGGGCTTCAATAGTTTTGAAGGTGGAACCCGGTGGGTACATAGCCATTAGTGCACGATTGAACAAAGGAACATCAATACTGTCCTGCAAAAGCCTGGCATAGTTTTTCGCACGCACACTTCCCACCATCATGTTCGGATCATAGTTAGGGCTTGAAATAAGAGCCAATATTTCTCCTGTCCGTGGATCGATGGCTACAATGCTGCCTGCTTTATTCTGCATCAGCTTTTCACCATACTCCTGCAACTTAGCGTCAATGCTACATGTAAGGTTATCACCGGTAACAGGCAGGGTATCGAATTTCCCGTTTTTATAATCGCCTACTTCCTTATTCATGGCATCGAACATCTCAATCTTCACTCCTTTTTTTCCTCTCAAATCATCTTCGTATGATTCTTCAACACCGCTGATGCCGATATAATCACCTTCTTTATATTCCGGGTCGCGTTCGCAGAGGTTTTTATCTACCTCACCGATGTACCCTAAAATATGAGGCGCTATTTTTAGCGGATATCTTCTTACCGTACGTACTTGAGAAGTGAACCCATGGTACTTGTACATTTTCTCTTGGAACGCGGCATAAATTTCGGGTGTTACTTCCTTCATGAATACTGAAGCATGATATGCTGTATTTTGAATAGTCGCTTTTTTAAGCCCGGAAATAAAATCTGCTTTGGCGATACCTAAATCGGTGCAGAAGGAGTTGGTGTCAAAATCTTTTACCTGCGAAGGAGTAACTAAAATATCGTAAGCGGCTTCATTGCTAACCAATAAATGTCCATTGCGGTCAAATATGCATCCCCGCGGAGGATATTGTGTGATGTGGCGGAAGGTTTCATTACTTGCATCCAGCTTTAAGCTATCATCTATCACTTGCATATAAAAGAGGCGTACAATGCACGAAATGCAAACTACAAGGAAGATTCCTCCAATAATATATTTTCTGTTTGAAAGAAGAGCGTTCATTAAGGATTTCTGAATAAAAGACTTTGGGTTATCAAAAAGAGGATAAGTGTAGAAACACCACTTAATATAACCTTGAGAAGAGTGGTGAAAAAGTCATGCAACGAAAATGTTTCAAGGTAGAATAAAACCAGGTGATGAATAAAAATCAATGCTCCTGCATAGCTAATCATCCATCGAATCCCCATAGAGTTGACGGTAGCCGTAGCATCTCCATTGTAGTCTCCTGCAGGGGCAAATACCTTCAATACCCGTGGTCTGCAAAAGGCCATAAATGTGCAGGCAGCAGCATTCATCCCCATGGTATTATAAAACATATCAATGATTAATCCGGTTGCGAAGGCAATAATCAGTACCAGGGTTTTGTTGATGCGGATAGGGAGCATTAATATAGCGCCGACAAAAAGGAAAGGGTTGAAATAAGAACCCAAGTCGAGATGACGGATAATAGTTACCTGCAGCAGAATAAAGAATGAAAACCGTAATATGTTTTTCCCCACTTCAACCATTATTTTACTTTATCATTTAATGCATTTTGTGCGGCTCTTTCCAGGCTGTCTTTCTCAATCTTTTCTATCGTGTTTACTACATATACATACCGGATGTTTTTAAAATCGGTTGAAAGCTTTATATGCACAGTATAGAAATATAATTCTGGAATAGCTTTAAAATTATCAACAGTTCCTACCATAATTCCTTTTGGGAAAATCGTAGAAAATCCGCTTGTAACAATAGTATCACCCTGTTTTATTTTTTCACTCATCGGTATTTGATTGAGCGTAGCAAAGCGATAATCTTTATTATTGTCCCAGGAAAGGGAACCAAATGTTCCACTTTTTTTAAACATGGCGCTCACCATTGTTTTTTGGTGTAATAGCGACATTACCACGGAATAGCGCGAAGATGTTTTTACCACTATTCCCACAATTCCTGCAGGGCTTATTACTCCCATGCCTTCGCCTATTCCTTCTTCAGAGCCGGCACGCAGAGTCAAATAATTATTGGGCAGGTTGGTAGAATTATCTATCACTTCAGCCAACATAAAATTATATTGCTGACCGAATGGATTTGTCAGAGTACCTTTTTTGTAAGTAGAGGTATCTTTTGTTTTTGATTCAGCATTCAATAACTGAGCATTTTCTTCGGCTAACTGGCGATTTACACTTTGCAGGCTGAAGTAGGAGGTAACCCCTGAATATGTACGGTAAACAGTTCCTGCTATTCTATTTGATGAATTGAAATAGCCGGCTTCGTGGTAATAATTATTGGTAACAACGAATGCAATAGAAATTATTTCTAATGCTATAAATAGCAGAGAGAAATAAAATCTTCGGAAAAATGCAATTATACCGTACATGAGATGGGTGCAAAAATACTATAATCCATCCGTATTAACGACTGAGAAATAGCTATTTTTCTATAACGAGTCGTTTGTTTACTACACCCTTTTCAGAAGTTACCTGGATAATGTACAGCCCATTAGTAACGTGTGGTATGCTTATAAACAAATGCTGATCTCGTTTTTGAGAATCAACTGATGTGGAATAAACTTCTTTTCCCAGCAGGTCTATAACCCTTACGGAGCTGTATCCTGAACCGGCTAAAAGGATGTTAACCGTACCATTACTGGGTACTGGATAGATGGTAACAGTAGGCAGGTTAGGCACAGGAATAGTGTTAACAGCAGTAAACAAATTAAGCGTATCCCATGATTTTATGGTGGGAATTACATTCCACACCAACTGGTCAACGGCGGCTGTAATGGCACTATCATTTTCAGGCCTGTAGTTTAATAAGATGGCCCAGTTCATTTGGTTGCTTGCCCTTACAATTTCGGTTGAAGTGCCCGGGAGAGAGCCAGTGTGCCACCAATTATGGTACTGGTTTACCTGCCATCCAAGTGCATAATTGGCATTGGTGGCAGATGGGTGCGTCATAGTATCAATAGTGGAAGGTGAGAGGATGTCCGGCGCGGTATAATATCCATCTACTGAAACAAGTATTTTGCATAAGTCGGCAGCCGATGCTACCCACGCCCCATGTGAATCCATGGCTTCAATATTGAAGCCTGCATAGGGAAATGGTACCATAGTTACGTTATCGTAAACAGAGGGTGTATAAGGTTCTCCGGGGTAGTCGTAGTAGCTTACCTCCATAGGGAGTTGATTTTTCAGCAGGTTAAAGCCTGTTTTCATATCAGTGATGCCAATAGGAATTAAAATAGTATCGCGCACATAGTTTTCGTACGCCTCTCCTGTGATTTTTTCAATCACCCTTCCAAGGATGCAAAATCCGAAATTAGAATATTGATATTGAGTACCGGGTGTAAAATCAAGCATCTGGTTGCGGAGCACATAATCAATGATAGTAACAGGTCCGGCAGGCGGAGTAACTCCCATGGCTGTAGAAATGGTCCACGATTCGAACATGGGGTCGCCTGAAATATCGCGGTTCCATCCACCGCTATGGGTTAATAGATTCCGTAAGGTAATGTTATAAACCCGCGGGTCCTTGATGTGGCTGTAATTAGTGTCATTCAATATGCCACGGGGACCAAACACGGTATCATCTAAATGGAATTTCCCTTCCTGAAATAAATGCATCAACGTAATGGAAGTTATAGGCTTTGAAACACTTGCCAACCTGAAAATAGAGTTGGGTTCAACAAGTGAATGCGTTAATGTATCAGCATATCCGAATCCACGATTGTAAATTAAACGCCCATACCGGGTAATGGCTAACTGGCCTCCGGGAACATTATATCTTTTTAACAGCCCATTCATGGCTGTATCAAAGTTGGTTAACTGGGGAATGTTAAGCCCTGTTTGGGCCAGCGTAATTTGTGTGCCAAAAAATAAGGATAAGAAAAGTAGTCTGTAAACTTTCATAGGCAAATAAATTATCGGTTAAAAAGCGTTTATGAAAAGGTTGTAATTACCAAGATAAAGATTATTGGCAGATTACTATATGCTTTTTAACAAATTAATTTACGACCTGAGCAGGAAAGGGAAGCGGTGAATGTTTTTAAGTGCGATACCAGCACCACGTGCAACGGCTCTTAATGGATCTTCGGCAATATGTACAGGAAGCTTTGTGCGAAGCGAAACCCGTCTGTCTAATCCGCGAAGCATGGAGCCACCGCCAGCGAGATAGATGCCTGTACGGTAAATATCTGCTGAAAGTTCAGGCGGGGTTTTTTCCAGCGCTTGCAAAATAGCTTCCTCAATTTTCGAGATAGATTTATCCACTGCGTGTGCTATTTCCGAATAGGATACTTGTATTTCCTTAGGTATACCGGTCATCAAATCTCTGCCGTGTACAGCATAATCCGGTGGTGGATTTTCCAATTCAGCTACAGCAGCACCTACTTCTATCTTTACTCTTTCTGCTGTTCTTTCACCAATCAGCATATTGTGCTGGCGGCGCATATATTCTTCAATATCGGCGGTAAATTCATCGCCTGCTACGCGGATGGAGTTATCACAAACAATACCTCCCAACGCTATAACGGCAATGTCGGTAGTTCCACCGCCAATATCTACTACCAGGTTACCCATCGGTTCTTCTACATCAATGCCTATACCAATTGCGGCAGCCATTGGTTCATGCAACAGGTATACTTCTTTGCCCCCCGCATGTTCTGCGGAATCTCTAACGGCACGTTGTTCTACCGGAGTAATTCCGGAAGGAATACAGATAACCATTCGAAGAGAAGGGGTAAATAATCTTCTGCCTGTGTGTATCATCCGTATCATTTCGCGTATCATGTGTTCTGCTGCATTAAAATCAGCTATTACACCATCCTTCAGCGGACGCACTGTTTTTATGTTTTCATGCGTTTTGCCATGCATTTGCTGGGCAATCCGGCCAATGGCAATTACCTTGCCGGTCATTCTGTCTATAGCCACTATGGAAGGCTCATCCACCACCACCTTATCATTGTGTATGATAATGGTGTTCGCCGTGCCAAGGTCAATGGCTATATCTTGTTGCAGAAAACTGAATAATCCCATGAGTTATATAATATTTTGTAAAGTTCGTAAAGTGGAAAGTTCATAAAAATACGAGTTTTTAAGGTTGAAAACCTTTAAAACCGAGCAATATTTTCTATTTTTAGTGT
>JABDCH010000039.1:19686-19777 GCA_013288205.1 Bacteroidota bacterium
CCATGCCCAGACTGTGTTTAAAGTGCCTCGTGCCAGTTAATACCATCGACATATTGTTCTCGTCGCAATAGGCTATGGATTTAGAATCGTT
>JABDCH010000040.1 GCA_013288205.1 Bacteroidota bacterium
TGCATCGGTGCTATTATCAGTAAACTGAACCGTAGATGAAAGAATTGAAACAGGTTGTGGTGAAAAACTGAAAGCAGCCCGGGGCGGGCTATGTATAGCTATCATATTGGCTTTTTCTAAGGTTGCACTGCAACCACTATCAGACACAACTGTTAAACGCACATCATATACACCGCTTGTCCTGAAGCAATAAATCGGGTTCTCTACTCCCATCACTGTTGTATCAGGGAAAGCATCTCCTGCTTTCGAAAAGCTCCATATATATTGGTTCATACCGCCCTGGGTAATGGTAGAAGCATTGCGGAACTGTACACAGAAAGGTGTACAACCCGCATTAAGATCTGAGAACATATTAACTACGGGCGTAGGATTGGTATGAAGGGTTGTGCTTGCCGTAGTAGTGGATCCACAGCCATCTACTACTGTTACAGTGTATATAGAAGATGCTTTCGGTTCGACGGTAATGCATCCATTGGTGCTGTTTACGGGCTCCCATAAGTAAGTGGCTCCATAAATGGCACCTATCGCATTGGCGCATATTGTAACGGAATCTCCTAGACACGCCGAGATCTTACCGCTTATAGCAACTGAAAAGTCAGGGCCGTATTGGAGGGTGATAGCTCCGCTGGCTGTACATCCATTGGCATCGGTTACAGTTACGGTATAATAGGCTGTCGCAACAGCAGTTACGCTGATTACATTGGAAGTAGCTCCAGTGCTCCAGGAATATTTATATGGAGGTGTTCCTCCACTTGCACTTCCTAAGAGATTTCCAGTACTATCTTTGCATATCAGTTTTGGCTCATAAATGCCCACCGTTATTTGAGTTGGTTGCGTTAGTGTAGTAGATGCTGTGGCCATACATCCATTGCTATCAGTTACGGTTATTGTATACCCCAAAGCAAATAACCCGGTAGCTGAGGAGTTAGTGTTACCGCTTGGGTTCCACAGATATTTATAAGGTGCGGTTCCACCACTTGCTTTTACTGTAGCAGCGCCATTTCCGCCATTAAAGCAACCTACATTGGTGATTGATGAAATTGCAGCAGTTACGGGAGGAGGCTGGGTAATATTTACCGTTGCACTCGCTGTACAATTATTATAATCCGATACAACCACATTGTAATTTCCTGCACTTAACCCGGTGGCAGTTGCTGTGATTTCTGATGAGGGTGTCCATAAATAGGTATACGGGCCAGTTCCTGCCGATGCACTAACCGACACACTACTAAGGCCGCCATTGCATTGAATTTTGAGGGGTTTACCCATGGTTATAGCCAATTGCGATGGCTGGGTTATCGTTACCGTTGCAGTCGCACTGCAGCCATAATTATCATTTACCGTTACATTATATTTCCCGGCACTTAGCCCTGTTGCAGTTGCGGTAGATTGACTATTAGCAGTCCATAAATAGGTATATGGAAGTGTTCCTCCACTTGCAGTAACGGTTGCATTTCCTGTTCCGCCATGGCACAATACATTACTCACAGCACTTATAGTATCCTTTAATAATGTTGGCTGCGTAATAATAACCGCAGCGGTTGCACTGCACCCATCGCTATCGCTAACTGTTACGGTATAACTACCCGCACTTAGTCCTGTTGCAGTAGCTGTATGCTGTTTAACAGGATTCCATGAGTAAGTATAAGGAGCATTTCCACCTTTAATTGTAACCGCTGCATGGCCGGTATCACCATAGCACAATCCATTGGATAAAGTAACAGACAGGTTTATAGACCTTACTACTACCGTATCGGGTATGCGGTAATCGCCGGGACAAGTACCTACATAAAAAACAGTTGTCTTGGTAAGTACCGGGGTTGTATACGGCGAACCGGTACCAATACTACTGCCGCCGGTAGCAGAGTCGTACCATTCAATAGTTGTTCCGGGAGGAACAGTACCAGACAAGCTTGCTGCTATTGTAGCATTCGTGTTTTCGCATATCGTATCATTGGTGGCCGTTATACTAAAATTAGTAACTGAACCCATACTTCCATCCCCTCCTTTGGTAGCTCCATCAGGCGGAAATAGCGTCATATCATATGCATTTGTTGTTCCATTAACTCCACCTGTTACTGTTGCAGAAACGATGTTCGATGTTGCTACGTATCCGCCACCGCCGCCACCTGCAGGACCTTCATTTTCTGCGGTTGATATAAATTGGCTGCCACCTGCTCCTCCATCGGCAGTAAGAGAAATGCCGGAAATATTGCCTGTAGAATTAATAATAATGGTACCACCGGCACCGCCACCACTCGAACCATCACCGTCGGGTTTAGAGATATTATTTCCCCCATGTGCTCCATTCGATACTACTTGTCCTCCTCCCGATACGTTCCCATAAGTGCTAAGGTATATCAACCCTCCCCCATTTCCTCCATTACCACCATCATTATCATCTTCATGACCGGCACCACCGCCACCGCCTAAAAATAGCCTCCCTGTTGAATAATCCAACGGGCGGCCTCCTTTACCCCCGGTATTAAGACGCAACCAATACCCCCAGGCAGGGTCACCGGGACCTTTTTTACGCGGATTTACTCCACTATTCCCTACTCCATAGCCTCCTCTTCCACCACCGGAGGAAACGTTTTTATTAAAACCTACATATTCCAAATTCCAGGCCGAGTCCCAATTACGAGTAGTGGTATCGGGATTTCCATTGCCATTATAGCCGGCAATATTGCCTCCATTACCACCACCACCACCCGAAGTGTTCCATGCATCGCCGCCGCCGCCTGCATCTGCTGCAGCTCCACGGCCATACATCCCGCCATATATATTGTAGGTAGATTGATACCCCGCTATTCCTTCGCCTTTCTCTCCTGCATCCTGACTCGTGGTCGCAAAAGTGTATACAAAGTGGGCCGCACCGGGCATATTAATTAATTGTCCTCCTCTAAAACCAAGCGTATCAGCATTTATTAACCCATTTATGGTAGTTGCTCCCAATACCTCTATAGCTACGATACCTCCAACCTGTCCATTCCAGGCATCTGCTGTTACAACTCCTCCGGCATTTACGGTTAAGGTCGAGTAACGCGGAATACGTACTATTTGTACATTCCCGGCACTCGTATAGCTGTTAACTAAAGGACATACAATATTTATGGTACTGTTGTTAGGAACCGAGGCTACTTCACACAATTCATAATTGCCACAATTATTGTAAGCCGTTATATTACCCCAGGTACTGTCTTGCACATTACTCAATATAGATGCACCCTGCATTTGAATAATCATGATTAAATCTCCGGCTGACAAGTTATTGTTAAACCGGCTATATGTATTTAATGCGCTATTGGCAACCGTAAGCGTTGTATTGCCTGCAGCTATATCGGCCGAGAGTGTGGTGTATTCATTTACTTCGATAGTTGAAGTAACGGTAAGAGAACCATTTTTGCCTCGCTGCCCGTTTGCTGAAAGAGTATAGAACAAAAAAATTATTACGAAACAGAAATAATAATTATATCTCATTTAGCAATTAAATTCGAAGTATAAAGATACAACAAAATCAAATAACGATTTTCCGGCCTTAAATATGGAAGAAAATTTATATTGCAAATCTGTATTAATGGAATTACACTAAATTTATGTTATCTATTCTAAAACCTCTACCCATAAGGGTTTTAAAAGCTAACTATACTTTAACAATCATTTCATATAGATTTAATGTGTATCTTCGAGACAGCCATTACCTTTGACGCGATATGAAAACAATATACCTTGTAAGACATGCTAAAGCATCACGTAATGAGAAAGGTATTAATGATTGGGAACGCCCGTTAACTGCATCGGGAATATACCGGGCCCAAAAAGTAGCGAAGAAACTTTACGATAAAAAAATATTGCCGGTAAGGATGATATCGAGCCATGCTTTCAGGTCGCTCAACACAGCACTGGTTTTTGCTATCAATATGCGTTACCCGGTTTCTGCCATCGAAATTAGCTCCAGCCTCTACGAAAAAAAGGATTCTGATATTTTAGAAATGTTGAAAAAGCAAGACGATGCTATTCCTTCCATTATGATTTTCGGACATAATCCGAGTATTAGCGATTTATGCAAGCATCTTACCCGGAAAAAAAATAAAGACCTGCCCACATCTGCTGTAACCTGCATACAGTTTAAAACATCCAAATGGAGCTCGCTGGGCAAGCTTGGAGGTAAAGTAATCTTTACAGAACCGGGCAAATAAGATTCCAGCTACAAGTTATGAATTATAAATTATGAATTATGACCACCGTAATTCATGTTGTAATCTAATAAATCTATGAATACACTCAAAGGTTATAACTTATAATTCATAACATATAACTCATATCTATAATTAGTTTTAAATTTGACAATCCCTTTTTATGAAGCCTAAATACATTCCAAGAGACATAAGCTGGTTATCATTCAACGAAAGAGTGTTCCAGGAAGCAACCGATGATACGGTACCCCTTGTCGAACGAATGAAGTTCCTGGGCATATTTTCCAGTAACCTGGATGAGTTTTTCAGGGTTCGCGTTGCCACGTTAGGCCGCCTGGCAGAAGTGAAAAAGGATGTGAGCGAATTTGTGGGCGAAAACCCGGCAAAGCTGCTTAGGCAAATACATAAAAAAGTATTAGATCAACAAGAGAAAGTAGAGAATGTTTACCATTCTATCGTAAAGGAGCTTGCAGCAAACAAAGTCTTTATTGTTGACGAAAAAAACCTGAATAAAGAACAAAGTGCATTTGTGTTGAAATACTTCCACGATAATGTATTGCCCACCCTTGCACCTGTAATGATTGAAACAGCGCCCAACTTCCCCTATTTAAACGACAAGTCTATCTACTTTGCCGTAAAGCTATTTAGAAAAGGAGAGTTGAAAAAGGGCATGAAATATGCACTTATCCACATTCCGACTGATGTGCTGCCGCGTTTTGTAGTGTTGCCCAGGCAGGGAGAAAGCAGGAGTATTATCTTTCTCGATAACGTAATCCGTTTTTGCCTGAATGAACTATTTGCTGTTATAGAAATAGACCATGCCGAAGCTTATACCATTAAATTAACCAGGGATGCCGAATTGGACATTGACCAGGATTTATCGAAAAGTATTGTCGAAAAAATTGAAAAGAGTGTAAAAGAACGTAAAAAAGGAGACCCTGTAAGATTAGTGTACGATAGGGAAATACCCAAAGATTTACTTGATTTCATTATTAAGAAAATTAAACTTAAAAGAAGCCTTAGCCTTATACCGGGTGGGCGTTACCACAACTTCCGCGATTTTATAAATTTTCCCAATGTGGGAAACAAGGAGTTTCTATATAACTACCCTGCACCTCTTCCACATCCTGAACTTAGCAAGGCTAAAAGCCTTTTCAGTGTCGTGAAGAAAAAAGACATTTTACTTTGTTATCCTTATCAATCATTTACACATATAATCGACTTATTGAGGGAAGCCAGCATCGACCCTAAAGTTACGTCCATTAAAATGACATGGTACAGGCTGGCTAAAAAATCAAGTATAGCCTATATTTTAGCGAATGCGTTGAAAAACGGCAAGTCGGTAACAATAGTGGTGGAATTGCAAGCTCGTTTTGATGAAGAGGCTAATATTTATTGGGCAAACCAGCTAAAAGAAGAAGGCGCCGAGGTTATCTATGGCATATCGGGGCTTAAAGTACACTCCAAATTACTGCTCATTACCCGCCAGGAAGCGAATGGGCCTGTAATGTATGGCCACATTGGCACAGGTAATTTTAACGAAGATACGGCCCGGTTTTATAGCGACTGCACCTTGCTTACAGCCGACAAAAGAATTACCGGCGAAATAGTTAAAGTATTCCACTTCTACAGCAACAATTTCAAAATAGGAAATTACGATCACCTTTTAGTATCTCCTTTCTTCATGCGGAAGAAATTCATGAAGTTTATCAGCAAGGAGATAAAAAATGCCGAAGAAGGAAAAGAAGCCTACATTATACTGAAGCTGAATTCCATCGTAGACTCAGAAATGATTAAAAAGCTTTACATGGCGAGCCAGGCGGGCGTTAAAATTAAGCTGATTGTGCGTTCAAACTGTTCGCTTATACCGGGGCTTAAAGGAATGAGCGAAAATATAGAAGCCGTGAGTATTGTAGATAAATACCTCGAACATGCCCGCATAATTATATTTTGCAATGGTGGTGATGAGCGCATTTATTTAACATCGGCCGACTGGATGTATAGAAACCTCGATTTGCGTAACGAAATTGCAGTACCTATATACGATAAGAAAATCCGTGACAAACTGAAAAAAATTATCGACATACAATTGCACGATAATACCAAAGCCCGCATTCTGGACGAAAAGCAAGAAAATAAATATAAACCTGCCCTGCCCGGAGAGAAAAAGGTGAGGGCGCAGGATGATATTTACGCCTATTTTAAGGGCCGTTTGCGCGCACATAAAACCCAATAAAATTGAAAAAGCTCCATTGTAAATGCTGAATGTTTAATTAAAAATACCGGATGAAATTCATTAACAATTCACGATTTACAATTTACAATTAGCAATGAAATTCGCCTCCATAGATATTGGATCCAATGCCGTGCGTTTGCTGTTCTGCAACGTATATGAAGACAATGGCAAGGCAGTATTTAAAAAAGCGGAATTGATACGAATTCCTTTACGGCTTGGCGACGATGCCTTTCTGCGGAAAAGAATATCCAGGAAAAAAGCCGATCGCCTTGTAACTACCATGAAGGCCTTTAAGCATCTTATCAGCGTACACGATGTAATTGCTTACCGGGCCTGCGCCACAGCAGCGTTGAGAGAAGCTACCAACAGCGAAGATATAATCAAGCGTATCCGCAAAGAAGCCCATTTACCCGTTACGGTTATTGATGGGAAGACAGAGGCGAGCATTATCTATGCCAATCATGCCGAAGAAAATTTGGCACACGATGCCTCCTACATGTATATTGATATTGGAGGTGGCAGCACCGAAATAACACTTATTGATAATGGCAAACAGGTAGCCTCCAAGTCATTTAATGTGGGCACCATACTATTGCTATATAACAGGGTCGAGAAGAAATATTGGTTGGAATTCAGGCAATGGGTAAAAGATGTTTCAGCTAATCGGCAACCCATTACAGCTATTGGTTCGGGCGGTAACATCAACAAGCTTTATAAAATGTCAGACAAGAAAGGCAATAAGCCCCTTTCCTATAAACGCCTGAAGCTTATTACCGCTAAAATAGAATCGTACACTACCAAAGACCGCATAAAAATATTAGGGCTTAACCCCGACCGGGCCGATGTTATAGTGCCTGCCGCTAAAATATTACTAGCGATTATGAAAAGCGCCAAAATCCAGAAAATAGCTGTACCTGAAATTGGGCTTTCCGATGGCATTGTGCGTGGGCTGTATGAGGAGTATAAGAAAAAGAAATAAACACATTTGGGCATGCCCCTAATGGGTCGGGGGTTTCTACTGCAATCCTTCATGCGAAAAGAGCTTATTTTGAAAATATCTTTTTAATGCTATCCCAGAAAATCAGAAATGTGATAGTAAATAAAAATAAAGATAGTTCAATTAATAATGAACCCTCAATATCTGAAATGATATCACCAAATTTTGCGGGCTTCCAATTATGTGATGGAAAAATAATTGTTTTAAATTCAAAAGCTAAAATTACTATATAAATTACAAGAAAATGAACGGTCAATTTTTTTGTGATTGCAATAACTTTTTTCATTTCCCAAAATATTTACTCACTTAATTTCGTACACCCTCAAGGTGTCCTGGTACTTCTCGTAGAGCAGGTTCTTTTCGACCCGCACTTCGGTAGCAAGGGTATCGGGAGGCTTTATGGCATCTTCCATTATTGTTTTCAGGTGAGAGATGTGCAGCTTATTCTTGGAAATATAAAATAAGTCGTCGCCCCGCACCTCAAAGGTGTTGAGCCCGGTTATGGGAATGGTTTTGTAATAGGTTCCATAGGAATCGAATACCAATATGCCCTGAGCCGAATCGTTGAGGTAAACATAATTGTTGTACTCCATTAAATAATCGGGATTTAACTGTATGTCTATGGCCTGCGCAAGATTGCCCGTTTTTTGGGCAGAGTTGAGATTTACATCTAACTGAATGAGTTGAAAATTCTGGGCATCGTATAACCATATCCCATTGCCGTGTGAGGTACAGGCAAGCGTTGCGAATGGATACCCTGCATCGGAAGGGCTAAAGGGGTTGCCGTTTTGACTTAGGGTATTATCGAGCAACACAATTTCGGGGAAATCTTTATAAAAAACCAATATTTTCATAGGGTCGTTCACATCTATCGAAGTAATGGCACCATACGACTTATCGCTATAGGTATACAAAACTTGCCCCTGCGAAGTATATTTCTTTATAGAATTGCCATGATAGAGATAAATATTCTGCAAATTATCGGTAGTAAAAGCTCCACCTGCAAATGGAATTTTACAAATCAAATTGTACGTCACCTTCCCGGCAGATAGCTGTTGGCAGATAGCTGTTGGCAGATAAATAAAGATTAACAGGCATAATCCAATAGCCAATTTCAAGTGACTCCCGATAGCTATCGGGATGACAACTGGTAACTGGCAACGTTGTTTAAAAAACATGCTCTTTATTGATAAGGCTCAGAATTTCATCGGCATATCTCCGGTCATTATACAAGCGTGGCACTTTGTTTTGTCCGCCCAGTTTGCCCCGCTTCTTCATCCATTCATAAAAAGTTCCTTTCGGCAATGAAATGATTTGAGGAATATTCAGTGTCATATTTTTATACCGCTTGGCTTCATAATCCGAATTAAATGATTTGAGAGCATTGTCGAGCACTTCGGCAAAATAACTGATACTATCAGGGGCCTGCTCAAATTCAATAAGCCACTCGTGTGTTCCTTTGGTATCGCTATCCATATATACAGGAGCAACCGTATATTCTGAAACAACAGATGAAGTGCGCTCGCAGGCTATGGTTAATGCTTTTTCGGCATTATCCATTATCAACTCTTCGCCAAATACATTGATGTAATTGCGGATGCGCCCCGTAATAATAAACCGGTGCGGACTAAGTGATGTAAACTGTATGGTATCGCCGATTAAATATCGCCACAAACCTCCGCTGGTAGAAATTACCAAGGCGTAGTTAACCCCTTCCTTCACTTCGCTTAAAGATAAGGCAGGCGATTTATCTTTCAAATTCTCAAGAGGCAGAAACTCGTAATAAATGCCATAATCAAGCATCAGTAGCAAATCATTACGGCTCAAACTATCTTGTATTCCAAAAAAACCTTCCGAGGCATTATATACTTCCCAAAAATTAATATCGAGCGGTTTGAACATGGCTTTGTAGGGCTCCCGGTAAGGGCTGAAATTTACGCCTCCATGAAAAAACACTTCCATATCGGGCCACAAATCCGCAAGCCGTTTTCTGCCGCTTAGTTCAAGGGTTCGCTTTAATAAAACATTCATCCATGATGGAACTCCGCTAATACAGGTAATATTTTCGTGCATGATAGCATGGGCAATTTTATCCATCTTTTCCTCCCATTCGCTCATTAGGGCAATGGATGCTTCAGGCGCCCTGAAAAACTCGGCCCAGCTTGGCAGGTTTTCCAGCAAGATTGCAGACAAGTCGCCATTGCGAGCATATATATTGGTTTCGTCTTCTTTATGAGAACCGGCCAGCGACAGGGTTTTCCCATCAAAAAGATGTGTTTGCGGATAGGCGCTACAATAGAGGCTTAACATATCTTTTCCACCTTTAAAATGGCAATCGTTCATAGATTCCTGGCTCACAGGAATATATTTACTCTTGCTGCCGGATGTCCCTGATGATTTGGCAAACCATCGTATTTCACCGGGCCACAGAATATTGCTTTCACCCTTTCTCAACCTGTCTATGTAAGGTTTTATTTCATCGTATTCCTGTATCGGCACGCGAGCCTTAAATTCGGCCTCAGACGTAATAGAAGCAAAACCATACCTTTTACCAAACTCCGTATTTTTTGCAGCATCTAATAGCCTCACAAACCACTCATGCTGCACTTCCACCGGATATTGCATAAATAGCTCAATCTGGTGCAGGCGCTTTTTCATGAGCCAGGAGACTATGGAATTAATAATGGGCATGAAACTGATTGGTTTTACAAAAATCAGAAAATATATAACATACTACCTACAAACTTAAACATTATACGGTTTAGTATGTAGCACTACTATTCCCTATAACCTCGAGCTGTTAATTATAGAGTAGTTTAGTTTTAGCTTCAAGAACCACTTCTCAAAGTAGGTGTACGAACAATACGCCACTAAAACTGTTGTTAAGATAACTATGCTGTATACGAATATATATTTGGTAATACCCGGCAATCCAATGTTAGGAAACAAATACGAATAACCCCAAATAATAAGTGGGTGATATACATACATTCCATACGATATTTTACCTAAAAAATCAGGCACCCTTGTTTGAAGGTTAATTAGTCGGTTAGTTTTCATTGCCTGTCCTATAATAATTACAACCGTAATTGCACTTACCAATTCATTATCCGTTACAGATGCTATATGGAATTTATTAATCGCTATAGTGCCGATACATCCCCAAACCAATAATTGGGTAATCTTGTTATTGCATATTTTTAAAAACATGGAATTATTTTTCAAATACCAGATGGCACCCAACGCACCAATAAGCATACACTGAAACCGGGTAACATTAATAAACTTATATAAATAGGAATAATCGTGCCCGGGTAGGTAGTAGCGCGCCCATACTTTCAAAATCATTGTAATAATAATATAACCCAAAATGCACCATTCAAGTTTCCGCTTAACCTTAGCCACAATCCACGGCCAGAAAAGATAAAACTGCTCCTCTACTCCCAATGACCAGTAATGGGTCAATACAGGTATGCAAGCATTTAGGATAAAAGGTATGTTCGGTAAGTAAAAAATATACAACAGCCATGTTGTTGTATTAATATTTTCCCCCGAAAAATGTATGGCAATAGCACAAAGAATAATAAAAAAGTAATAGAGGGGCCATATCCTCAAGATTCTTCGGATATAAAAATACCGGATATTAATTTTACTTTTTTCTTCCTTTTCAAGTAGCAGCAAATAGGTTATTAAAAAACCGCTCAACGCAAAAAACATGGATACCCCTTGCCCGCCAAGAATATATCCTTTGGGGGAACCATCTTCCATTACACCTAAAATATACGGATTAAGATTAAAGTTAGAAAGATGCGTTGTGACATGCGCCATAATTACCCCTATTGCTGCGATAGCCCTTATTCCATTAAGTCCGTCAATATATAATTCCCGTTTACTCATTATTAAGATGCGATAAATATGGTGATAAATTCTTTATATAACACATTAATAAACTCCCGGTAATATGCATATTCTTTTAAATATCTAATTTATTCTCAGGCCGCTATATTTAGAATAAAACACTTATACTTGCAAACAAATCGCATACAGCATGCTCAACATTATTTTATTTGGTCCTCCCGGTGCCGGAAAAGGTACGCAAGCAATAAAAATTGCCGAAAAATTCAATTTGATCCACATTTCTACTGGCGACCTGCTAAGGGCTGAAGTGAAAGCCGGTACAGACTTGGGTAATGCTGCTAAAAACCTGATGGATAAAGGCATACTGGTGAGTGACGAAATAGTAACCGGCATGATTGATTCAAAAATCGGCCACAATCTTTCTGCAAAGGGCTTTATTTTTGATGGGTTCCCGCGTACACTTAACCAGGCAGAGGCATTAGATGCATTATTGGCAAAGTACAATTTATCTATAACCTCTACCCTATCACTTGAAGTAGATGAGGAAGAATTATATAAGCGAATTTCATTGCGGGGTAAATTATCGGGCCGTGTGGACGACCAGGACAGGCATACGTTTTTAAAACGTATGCAAGTATATCGCACTGAAACGGCTCCGCTTAAAAAATATTATAGCGATAAGGGCATTCTAAATGCCGTGAACGGCATCGGAGAAATTGAAGATATTTTCGTCGCATTATGTGATGAGATAACCCCAAAAATGTAATTGCACCATATTGCTGAATCTATATATGAGTGCCTGTCTGTTATTTTGATAGCTTTGTAAACCGTCTATTATTTTAACGGTAAATGTTTACAACTGACTATTTTGGGACTATAACCATACAGCTATGGGAACTATTGGCGCTTCCAATATACCTCCTCATTATGTACCTTATTGCTAACCGGATTAAGCAAAAAGGACTACGGAATAACCCGGTTTATAAGTTTTATGTTTGGGGACTTTTTGCAAAAATTGTAGGCGGTATTGGCATCGTTCTCGTATACATGTACTACTGGAGCGGCGGTGACACGACAGCCTACTACGAGTCTTCTGCCGCTTTGAAGAACCTGCTCGTAAGTTCGCCGGCAGATTGGTTTGCTGTTGAGTTCGGAAAGAACAGTTACGAACATCTCTCCCTCTTTTCATTAGCTACCGGGTATCCTTTAGATTATATGTATTTCGATCCAAAAACATATATGGTAATCCGCCTTGTTAACCCCCTGATGTTAGTCACCTTTAATAGTTTTCTGCTTACCACTATCGTACTCGATTGGGTTGTTTATACCGGTATTTGGAGGCTCTACCTTGTATTCACCAGTCACTACCCCAACCGGAAAAATTTGTTTGCCTTTGCCATACTATTTTGTCCTTCGGTGCTTTTTTGGGGATCGGGGATATTAAAAGATTCCATCACCCTTTCCTGTACCGGGTGGGTAGTGTATTGTATATATAAGACATTTGTTGTAAAGGAGAGTAAATATCGCTATTTTATAATACTTGTTATAAACCTGCTCATTATTGTGCTTATAAAGCCCTACGTTATTTTTGCGCTTTTGCCTGGTTCGCTGATGTGGGTTTTTTCAAACCGGATTTCAGCCATAGAAAATGCGGCATTTAAAATTCTTATTATCCCGCTAATCCTTGTAATTAGTGTTGGAGGCGGATTTTATGCCTTATCATTTTTTGGGGAAGGCCTAATGGGAAAGTATTCTGTGAACAACCTGGCATCTACCCTAGTTACCACACAAAATGATCTCAAACAATCCTATTATCACGGGCATTCTTTCGATATCGGGCTTACAGATGCCAGCCCTACGGGACTTTTAAAGAAATCGCCGGTTGCTATTATAGCGGGGTTATACAGGCCATTTTTATGGGAAAGCGGCAATGCTGTGATGCTTGTATCTGGCCTTGAAAATACCCTAATTTTGATTCTTACTATTTCTTCTATTCTACGAACGAATATTGTATCCTTTTTCAGGAAATTACTCCAGGAACCCATCCTCTTCTTTTCCCTGTCATTTTCCATATTTTTTGCATTCAGCGTAGGTGTTTCAACGGCTAATTTTGGGGCATTAGTCCGGTTTAAAATAGCTTATCTTCCCTTCTTTTTATGCTCGCTGTTCATCCTAATGAAACGAAAGGATGACCAAGTAATAGAAGAAGCGGCACCGGTTAACAGAAGAGGCCGTATGCATCGGTAAGAGTTCTATTTACCCTACTCTATAGATGTGCTAATCATTGCTTCAGTAGTTCTAACCGAATTCAACAGTTTCTGCAAATCGGCTATCTTCTGCGAATCGCCATTTTTAGTTTTCAGGTCATCTATCTGAACCGATAATGCTTTTTCACGTTCTTGGTATGCTGAAAGCAAACTCTGCAATGCGTTTTTAGCATAGTATTTCACATAACGGTTATCTGCATTTTTTAGCATACCAGCAATAATCGGAACGCCCCTGTTAACCGAAGAATCACTGCATTGTTGCAAAAATTTACCATATAATGCTACATATTCAACCTGTTCAATGGTGCCATTGATATGGTCATGAAGTTTTACAAAAAAATTGTTGCACGAATCATTCCCATTTTGAACATAAATAGCGGCAACGCTAATAAGTATCTCGCCTTCATCAGAATTTTCAAGTTGCTTTGCATCACGCATTGCTTCATTTTTATTCACCAAAGCAATGGCAGATAATCCTTCAGATTCTACTTTGTAGGAGCTGTCATTAAGCGCATTTCTATATAAAAGAATAAGATCAGGGCTTTTATAACTCGATGCCAATGCTGATATGGCATCAGCACGAACACTCGGAGCGCTGTCTTTTGTCAGCTCTATCAATGCTTGCTTCATTTCGGGTGTACTGTCATTCCCCAGTTTTCCAATTGTGAATTCTCTCAGCATCCAAAAACGGTCGTGCAATCCCTTCATTAAAGTTGCTTTAGCGCTTGCATCATCCAAATGATTTACTAAATCATGCAATGCATCAGAACGGTCGCAGTACGATGGCAGGTTTTGATATTGATATTCTCTTTCGGCTATCGACATGTGTTCGTGCTTGATGGCGACCACCAATATACTTTTACCGTCTGCCACTACTAAGTCAGGCTTCGAAGCCACATTAAATACATATGTATTTTTTGTTTTATCCATTATCACAGGATGGCTTTCTTTTTTGCCATTTGTATATATATCAATCTGCAGAGGTATGTAGAACACAGGGTTCTGCGATAAATCCTGTGTTTGTTCAATAGATATGGTTTCTTTCCTCGAAGTGGCATCATACGAGTGATCGACGGTAATTACCGGGTATCCTTTATTATAATACCATTCATTAAAGAACCAGTTCAAATCTTTGCCAGTTACTTTTTCGAAAGCAAGCCTTAATTGTGGTGTCTCAGTTGCCGTAAGTTTATTGGTTTCAAGATACAGATGCAGTGCATCAAAAAATGCGGTGTCGCCTACCACCTTGCGCAACATGTGCAAAATACCGCCACCCTTGTTATAGGAAATACCGTCAAAAACATCTTCTCTGTCGTGATAATAAAAATCAACGAGGTTGTGCTGTGTTTCTCCCCCATTAAGGTATTCACTTATGCTTTGGCGCATATATTGTTCGGCGCAATCCTCGCCCCAGGCATGTTGTCTCCACAAAAATTCTGCATAATCGGCAAATGATTCATTCAAGGTTAAGTTCGACCATGATTCACAGGTAACCAAATCGCCAAACCAATGATGGAACAATTCGTGCGAAATAATATCTTCACTGGTACTAAGCGGATCATCCATTAACTCTCTTCTTGTTTTATTAAGGAAATCGCCATGCAGCGTAGCAGTCGTATTTTCCATAGCGCCCGAAACATAATCGTGAACTACAACCTGGTCATATTTATTCCAGGGATAAGGGAAATGCAATATGTTTGAATAGAACTCAATCATCTGGGGAGTCTTCCCGAAAATATCTTTTGCATAAGGAGCATATTTCGCATCAATATAATAATCGACCGGAATAATTTTCCCTTCGTGATTTTTCCATTGATCATGTATGATCGAAAATGGGCCCACAGCCATCATCACTAAATATGGAGGAATACCCGGGTTCATTACCCAATGGTCGGTGCGGGTGTTATCTTTATTCTCAACTAATGAAACAAGAGCGCCATTCGACAATGTTCTTTCAGTTTTCTCTACGGTCATATAAATTTCTTCCGTCATGCGCTGGTTAGGCTTGTCAATGGTAGGAAACCAGCAGGAATTATCTTCTGTTTCCCCTTGCGTCCATATTTCGCGGGGCTTGGTTTTATCTTTCCCATCGGGATTAATAAAGAATAACCCCTTGTGTGAAGTAATGGCAGCGCTTCCATTTTGTTCCGCCTTCAATTGGTTAGGTCTTGAAGTGTAGTCAATAAATACCGTATACTCTTCTTTGGCTTTATAGATTTTATCAAGCGTAATATGAAGTTGCAAGCTGTCGTAGGTATATTTCAGAGGTACTTTGTTTTTTCCTTTCACAAGGCTCACCTCATGAATGTCCATTCCTTTAGCATCCAGTGTGAGTGAATCGGTTGGATAAAAATAAGGCTGCAAGGTTATAGTAGCCTTACCATATAGATATTGTTTTGCATAATCAAAACTCACATGAAGTTCGGTATGTATTAATTGATTGGTGATAGTAGCCGTAGCACGGTAGTTTTCGAAGGCAATTTTGGGTGTGGTATCTACTGCCGGGGAATTGGCCTTGTTGGCAGCAGAATCAACCTTAGCCATCATGTTTAAAGAATCTATTAATCTTGCCGATTCCAATGAATCAGCTTTGCGGGTTGCAGCAGATGTAGTTTTTTGTGATGAACCACACGAACTTAACATAACGCCTGATAGGACTATTGCTGAAATATTACCAATTATTCTGTTTCCCATAATCTGTTTTTTTAACGCATCAAAGATGCCCAAAATTAGCATTACTTATTTAAATATTTACATTTGCAACATGAAGGCAACCGTAAACAATAAAGAGTTTCTTATTAAAGAACCGACTGGTAAAGACGCTCCTTTTGAAGTGAATGGTAAACCGGTAGTATTAGATTCCTATTTTAACCGGAATGGAATGCTGTGCTTTTTATACAACAATCATTCATACCAAGCCGAACTTGTAAGCTACAACGAAAGCGATAAGATAGCCGTCATTAAATTAAACAATGCCCGCTATGAGGTAAAACTGAAAGATGATACCGACCTGCTGCTGGAAAAATTGGGAATAAAAGGCACTTCACAAAAAGTACAAAATATTAAAGCGCCTATGCCGGGCCTGGTGTTAGCCATCAACGTAAAAGAGGGCGATACGGTAAAAAAAGGCGACGGTTTGTTGGTGCTCGAAGCGATGAAGATGGAAAACCTTATCAAAGCCCAATCAGACGGCAAGGTTAAGAAGATTCATATTGCAAAAGGCGCCAAGGTTGAGAAAAACCAGGCAATGATTGAGATGGAGTGAAGCCTTTGGGGAGAATTATGAATCGAAAATATCATTGCGAATCTCATCACTTGTAACTAGTAAATAAGCCGTTTTGTGCCGTTATTTATTCTGTGATACAAGCTAGTCATGCTGAATCCGCCTAGGCGGACATCCCATAAATACACCAAATTATTGCGATTCCGAAACAAGTTCGGAATGACGGCTTCAGATTATTTGCCAGTTGGGCTTCCGACCTACCAAATGCTTATTTTGCAATATAGATACATGCTATTTTACGACCAATCCTATTTTCTTTCCGCGCCTGTTTTTACCCTCTATCTTTGCAATCCTCAAAAGAAGTTAAAATCTCATCATGAATAAAAAACCATTCTCCTCTTCTAATCCTGAAGGTATCCCAATTTCTATCTCTATGGAGCCTCTTTTGGAAAATGAAGGCATTGCCAGGCGGCATACTATTAAACTTACCCGCTTGCTTTATATCTGCATGCTCGCCATACTAAATGCCATATTGGTAAGTGTTATTGCCAAGGTAATGGTGATGCTTATTAATATTGTTACAGGCTTATCCTTCCATGGTGTTGTTACCACAGGCGAAATCGCTCCAGCTGGCAATCATCTCGGGTTGTGGGTTATATTGATACCAGTTATTGGTGGAGTATTGGTAGGCATTATGGCTCGGTTCGGTTCTATGGCTATCCGTGGACATGGCATACCCGAAGCAATGGAGCAGGTACTAACCAATCAAAGTAAAATTCCGCCGATAGTTACCTTGCTGAAACCACTGTCGGCTGCTATTTCTATAGGAACAGGAGGGCCGTTCGGTGCGGAAGGCCCTATTATTTCAGCCGGAGGAGCATTTGGTTCACTCATTGGTCAAATACTTAAAATAAGTGGATACGAACGAAAGATATTACTTACTGCAGGAGCCACAGCCGGTATGGCTGCCATTTTCGGGTGTCCTGTGGCGGCTATTATGCTCGCCATCGAACTGCTGTTATTTGAATTTTCTCCACGTTCTATTATTCCGGTGGCATTAGCTTGTATTACGGGTGCGGCAGGTCATCTTCTCTTTTTCGGCTCGCAACCTATGTTTGCCATGCCTTCCATAGCAACACCCGGAGCACTTCAACTAATTATTTATTCCTTGGTAGGGGCTTTTGTAGGGATTTTATCGGTAGGCACTACTAAAATAGTGTATGCTGTCGAAGATGCCTTTGAGAAACTTCCCGTGCATTGGATGTGGTGGCCCGCCATCGGCGGACTTGCCGTAGGAATTATAGGCTTTTTCGCACCTTCTACCATGGGGGTTGGATATGATAATATACGGGGCATTTTAAGCGGAAACCTTAGCATCCGCATATTGCTGGTGTTCTGTTTTCTCAAGTTTATATCCTGGGCCATATCGCTGGGCAGCGGCACCTCCGGTGGAACACTGGCTCCTTTATTTACGATTGGGGGCGCTATGGGTGCTTTAACTGCATTGGGAGTGAATTACATTTTCCCATCGCTGCAACTATCTATTCCGGCTGCGGCATTAATTGGTATGGCTGCTATGTTTTCGGGTGCATCCAGGGCACTTCTCACCTCGGTAATTTTTGCCCTCGAAACCACACAGGAGCCCCACCTGCTGCTTCCCCTGATGGGCGGCTGTGCTGCTGCTTATTTTGTTTCTTTCGTAATGATGAAAAGTACCATAATGACGGAAAAGATTGCCCGAAGAGGTATCGATGCTCCTGAATCGTATGTACCTGATATTTTAAACAACTATAAAGTAAAAGATGTGCTAAAGGAAGAAGTGAACGTATTAAGTACCGATAGCACCATAGGCGAGGCCCGTAAGTTTATAATGGAGGGTGAAGGCACTCCTACCCCATCTGCTTTTGCGGTGGTAGACGAAACTGGCCAATTATTTGGACTTATCGACGTGAAAGAAATTTTTAACACCCTGCATGATGAAGAAAAAACGCTGGGTAAAATTGCGAAAACAAGCCCTACTATAGCATACGAAGACGAAACTCTAAAAGCCGTGACGGATAAAATGCTTAATAGCCAATTAGAGGTTCTTCCTATAGTTGATAAAGAAAACCCTGAACAGTTGGTTGGAGTACTTACCTATCGCGATATAATTGAAGCCTACGAAATACGCGATAAAGAAACCCAAAAAGAAAGAGCAATCTATATTAAAAAGAAGGGTATCCGGCTTATAATTAGAGGGCGGAAATTGATGGGGATGTAAAATGAAAGTTATAAGTGATGAGTTATGAGCCGTTATTGCGCCCTGTACTCATTTTGTATTTGTAGAGTATTTACAATGATTATTGTAAATTGTATTCCAATGAGATAACGTTTTATTTACAATTATGAATTAATCCAATGATTATCCATTAATATGATCTAACTTGGTAAAATAAATATAACAATTAACATAACATAAGACACCATGGGAAAAGAAGCTCAACCAAGAGGCAAGTGCATAGCTGAAGTAGGTCATCTAAGGATTTACCAAAAGAACAAACAAGAATTAAAAGATGTAGACGGTAAAAAAACGTTGCAAACTACAGGCACAGATATATCCATTTACAACAGGAAGCAACTAATTACAGGAGAAACGGGCTTCAAAACCAAACTGAAAGCAGTGGAAAGAGCTACAGGACTTTTGAAGGAACATCTCGAGAAACACAAACACTAAGTAGCAGATTAATAGCCTATTATAAGGGTACGGCTAAGGCCCGTCGGAGATATATATTGAGGAGGCTTGATTTTGCAATACCACTGCCTTTT
>JABDCH010000041.1:0-18934 GCA_013288205.1 Bacteroidota bacterium
GCAAATTTTAAAGAAACAATCCAAAAAGGTTATGACCAAGCATTTAGGGTGAAAAGTAAATTTATTAATCAAGAAATTCTTAAAATATACAGAGATTCTGAGTTAAAAGATCATATTATTGATATTAGAACAAAGAACTACCAGAATGCCTTTTCAATTATTGTCACTCTTGAACACTTTGGGACCATTCAAACAGACCTTTCTGCTTTACTAAAAAAAGAACCAAATGATGCATACCCATGGAGTGTGAACATAGATAATCTAGAAGTTCTCCTGCTTTTCCTAAAAAAGAAGGGCTTAACTACTTCTACATTAAGACAATTTTTGATTTTGAGGGAAAGATTACATAGTCATTTGATCTGTGGGGATGAACTTGAAGTATGTGGAGGTTTTTTAGCGAAAAAAATCACAAGAGATATTATTAAATCAGATTCAGTTATAATGACTGCACCTGATTTGGCAGGAATATTTGACGATATGTATACATACAATGTTTTAGGTTTTAAAAATGAAAAAAACATTGACCGGAAAAAGAAAGGTGGCTATGTTGTTTTAGGTGACACTCGCCATGAGAAGTCAAATTAAAATAATCAGCCCAAAAGAATGATTTCACTTCTCCCCCTTCAATCCATCCCAGCCCTTAGCTGAAAGCGGATGCAGTGTTCCGGCTTTATCGCGTAAAGAAACGCCTTGTGCTGGTGAAGTTATTTCACCTATGCGTTTTATTTGGTCTGAGTTTTTTAATTTTTCGAAATCTTTTGGAGAAAGTGTAAAAAGCAATTCATAATCTTCTCCCCCACTCAAAGCGTAAGCCATAGCTTCTTGCTTGAATTCTGAGGCGACTTTTTTAGTAGCATCGTTTATCGGGATGCGCTCTTCATCAATAACAGCGCCTATTCTGCCATCCTCACATAAATGATTTACTTCTGATGAAAGCCCATCAGAAATATCAATCATGGCAGTTGGAATGATGCTGTGTTCTTTAAAAAGTGCTACAATATCTACCCTTGCCTGTGGCATTAATTGGCGTTTCAACACATAATCATACCCTGTTAAATCGGGCTTTGCTTCGGGGTCGTCGGCAAACATTTTTTTACCCCTGCCCAATATCAATAAACCTGCACAAGCTCCGCCGAGGTCACCGCTTACACAAATAATATCTCCCTCTTTTGCAGTATTACGATACGCGACTTCTTCCTTTTTACATTTCCCTATAATGGCAATATTGATAATCATTCCGCTATGTGAAGAAGTAGTATCGCCACCCACTAAATCAACGCCATATTCCTCGCAGGCGTAGCGCATACCTTTGTATAATTCCTCCATGGCTTCCACCGAAAACTGGTTAGAAACACCTATTGATACGGTTATTTGCGTAGGTATGCCATTCATGGCGCATATATCGGAAACATTTACTGCTACAGCTTTATAACCCAAATGTCGGAGGGGAGTATACGTCAAATCAAAATGCACCCCTTCGGCCAGCATATCGGTCGAAAAGAGTATCACCTGGTTTTCTTCAGGTTCTATTACGGCGGCATCATCACCTACTCCTTTAATAGTAGATAATTGCTTAAGTATGATTTTTTCAGTGAGCTTTTTAATGAGGCCAAATTCACCCAGCTTGCCTACCGGTGTGTAATTTGGTTTAGATTCCTCGTCCGGAATAGGATTTTCAGTTTCCACCTGATTTAATTTTTTGTTCTATAGAGGTAGTTGAATAGCCGGGTACAAAGTCAATAGAGACAACTTCTCCTCCATTTGCTTTCACAGTATCGTATCCTACAATTTGTTCGGGTTTCCAGTCGCCACCTTTTACAAGCACATCCGGTTGAACGCGCTTTATCAATTCGGCAGGAGTTTCTTCGTCAAATAAAATAACAGCCGAAACATGATGCAGCGATGCTAATATTAATGCCCTCGAATCCTGGTCTTGTATGGGTCTGCCAGGGCCTTTGTGTAGTTTCTTTACCGATTCATCAGAATTCAAGCCTACAATCAAATTGTCGCCCAATTCGGCAGCCTCTGCCAAATAGGTAACATGCCCTTTATGCAGAATATCAAAACATCCGTTGGTGAAAACAATTTTACGGTCTTTGAATTTCCAAATGGCAATGGTCCTCGAAAGGTCCTCCCATTTATATATTTTCGACTGTATGAATTCCAGTTTGTTCATTCTTATTAATGATTGGCAAGAGTATGAGAGAAATGAGTCCCAAAAATACGATTAAAACAAGTTGAGATCCCCAAAGTATCCATGCGAGTGTGAAAGCAATATTGGGTGATATAAAGAAAAGATGTGTCAGTGCGCTTATCACCAGCCATTGATAAGCCCCAATGCCACCCGGAACCGGAGCAATTACGCCAAATGTGCCAAACATCAGCACTACGAGCGCATCCGCTAAGGTGAGGTGGGAGGTTTCGGTGAAACAAAAGCAACAAGCATAGAGCATAAGCAGGTAAAGTATCCATATTCCAATGGAGTAAACCCAGAAAAGGAAAGGCTTTTTCAAATTGGCAATACTCTTTATTCCCCCGATAAAGTTATTGATGAATTTTTTAGCAAAGCCAAAGAGGTGGTCCTTCTTTTTGTATAAAAACCAGGCTCCGCCTACTATTGTCACTACGACTACTATTAAAATAACAGGATTGATGTGTTTTATAGAATCCCATTTGCCTTCTAAAACAAGGGCTGCTTTTGCTTTTACAATATTGTACACCTTGCCGAAACTCAACAATAGCATAACCAGAAAGAATAAAAACATCACGAGAAGATCTACAGCTCTTTCCACTACTACGGTTCCCACCAGGCCTGCAAAAGATAGTTTTTCGTACCTGCTTAGTACCCCACAACGGGAAACTTCGCCCAAGCGGGGCACTGCATAGTTGGCCATATAGCCAATAATCACGGCACAAAAAGTATTGAGGAGACCGGGCTTTTTATCAATAGGTTCTATAAGCATCCTCCAGCGGATGGCACGTAAAAAGTGACTTAAAACGCCAATTGCCAGGCAAAGTCCTACCCAAAAATAATTAGCGCTACCAGCAGCCAGTTTAATATTCTTCCAATCCTCCGGAGTGATTTTGCGTACTATTAAATAAACGAGCCCAACGCCCACACCCAAAAAGAGCAGGAACTTCAGGATGTTTTTAACGGCTGAATTCAATGGTTGATTAATTTGGTGATTTGGTAATTTGGTAATTTGATGATTAAAGAGTCTATTTGTGATTTCATTATCATATCATCAAATTACCAAATTTGTTACTTAAGTTTATTGGTTTGGCTGTCAGGATATATTACAACGGGCTTATATCCCTTTGCTTCTTCCGGTGTCATCTGAGCATAGGAGATAACAATTACCAAATCGTCTACCACTGCTTTGCGTGCTGCGGGGCCATTAAGGCAAATAATGCCTGAACCGCGCGATCCTTTTATCACATAGGTTTCAAGCCTTTCGCCATTGTTAATGTTTACAACCTGCACTTTTTCATTCTCTAAGAGAGAAGCGACATCCATCAGGTCTTCATCAATAGTAATGCTACCGGCATAATTTAAATTAGCTTCGGTAACCCGCACCCTGTGGAGTTTTGATTTTAAGATAGTTAATAGCATAATGCCGCAAAATTACTTAAATTAAGGGATTATGAAACAGGGCAATTATACCACTCGGGTAAATAGATAATATTTGCATTTGATTTCCAGACGACTAACCGCCCCCGTCGCAACATTCAGTAATATGTCATGACCTACAGTTACGACAGGGGAGCCGGAAAGTCTCACCCCCACCCGAAGGAAACGGTCGGGCAGGCACACATGAAAACCCCACGTTGACTTCCTGCTTAAGCCCTTGCAGAAAATACAACCACACAGGGGCAACCAATGGTATAAAAATTGTAATATGTCTTTTTTATACCATTCTCCATCATGACGACAAAGTAAACTAATAGTTCACTGCAATACAAGTCAGAATTATTATACGGCGGAAATGAATTATTATACGGTAGTTTTTTGCCTGTGAACGGTGAATTACTCTACCATTATCTCATCAATAAAAATCCAGGCATTGTCTCCCGCGCTTTCATGCCATACCGGCAACTGGCCATAGTTTTTGGCGGTTATTTTAATATACCTAACGTTTTGTGGCTGAATGTTATCACCCAATGTCCGTATGCCGGGTGTATAATCTTTTTCGGGGAAATTATTTACACTGTGAATAACAGGCTGGTAGTTTATGCTGTCGATAGAAACCGAAACATCTACATAACGTGGCAACATAATCCATTTGCCCACATCCTGTAGAAATTCAGCCCGTATCTTTTTTACGTTTTGCACTTTTCCCAAGTCAATAATGGCTTCAAAATCTTTCCCTTGGTAACCTTGCCAGCCACCTGAACTATAATCGGTAGTGCCGTGCTGATAGTCAATTAAAGCATTGGCGCCACCAGCTGTATATTGATTATCAGGTTGTGAAATAAGGCGGATGCTTCTACCACCTGGAATTTTAATATAACATGCCGAATTTTCCATACTGCCTTTTCCGTCTCGGGTGAGCCATGCAGTAACACATCCGGGATGATGCAAATAAAAAGGCCCGGTATATACTGCCGGGGGCATTCCATGGTTAGAATCAAAGACAGTGTAATGTATGGTATCATCACCTGTATAGCCTTTTAAAACAATTTTTACTGAATCGGAAAAGGTCATGGTCTCATTTTCAAAATAAGGTTCAGGTACAATTTCATTATCTGTCAATGAGTCAGCCGGAACATTTTTACCTGTTCCCCATGATTGATTGTGATTGTTTTCCACCTTTAGGTCCAGTTTAGCGCCATTTGTTATTTCGCTATACGTAATAAATGATTTCTTGTAATCAGTTCCATTCAACGTAGCTGAAGTAATATACTTTGCGTGGGGCTCGGACAGGTGCGAAATAATAGAAAACGTTTTGCCGTTTTCCATATTTATTTTCACGGTATCAAACAGGGGAGTAGTTATTGCAAATTGATTATCGCCGGGGCATACTTGGTATATTCCCATAGCAGACATTACGTACCAGGCAGACATTTGTCCGCAATCTTCATTACCACATAAGCCGTCGTTGGCAGAAGTATAAAGTGCTTCAATCTGCCTCACATAATCAACCGTTTTCCAGGGTTGGCCAAGGTAATTGAAAAGAAAAGCCATGTGGTGGCTGGGTTCATTGCCCTGGGCATATTGCCCAATCATGCCAGTAATATCAGCCTGTTCTCTGCCCGTAGTTTGTGATGAAACATGAAAAAGACTATCGAGTTTCATGGCCATTTTCTCTTTACTGCCATATAAATCAATAAGCCCGTTAACATCGTCGGGAGGATTAAAGGTGTATTGCCATGCATTTGCTTCGGTATAGTTAAAGTCAACCTGGCGCGGGTCGAATGGCTTATACCAAGCGCCATTTACCTTGGCTCTCATAAAGCTTGTTGTTGGGTCAAACAGATTCTCATAGTTCTCTGCAAGTAATTTATATTCCAGGTAATCTTCATTCTTGCCTAATGCTTTTGCAAATTGGGCTACGCACCAATCGTCGTATGAATATTCCAATGTTTTAGAAACCGATTCTCTTTCCTTATCAGATGGTATATACCCATAGCTGCGATATGATTTAGCTCCATTCCATCTTGCTCCGGCGCTATGTTCCATAGCCTTTAATGCTTCGTTTGCATCAAATCCGCGAATACCCTTCATATAGGCATCTACAATTACAGGAATAGAATGATCACCAATCATGCAATCGGTTTCATTGGCCGATAGTTCCCACACGGGCAACTTTCCACCCTGTTCATATTGCCTTAAAAATGTTTCGATGAATTGCTCATCCAGCGAAGGGTCGATAAGTGTCATCAGGGGATGTTCGGCCCTATAAGTATCCCATAATGAAAAGACGGTATACACATTATACCCTTTTGCAGTATGCGTTTTAAAGTCGCGCCCAAGATATTCTCCGTTAGCATCAGTGTACAAACTGGGATGAATGGCAGTATGGTATAATGCGGTATAAAATGTAGTGAGCAATGCTTTATCTTTTGAAGAAACTTGTATTTTATTTAAGTATTTATTCCATGCAGTTTCAGTTTTATGTAGCAGCCCATCAAAATGCCACCCCGGAATTTCGGAAGTTAAATTTTGTGCCGCATTAGCAGCACTTACAGCAGAAATGCCAATTTTAACCATAACAGTAGGAGAATCAAATTCAAAAAAGGCTTTAATATTCTGCGAAACCAAATCTCTCTGTAAAGGAATTTTTTTGTTGTTATTATAAAGTGAAGTACTAAGTATTGGACGAGAAAAACGGATGTCGAAATAAACGACTTGATTTTGCGCCCATGCTTTCGAACGACGATAGCCGCAAATTTCAGTGTCACTAACAAAAGCAAACTCTGAATTTATAACTTCATCCCTATGTTGAAGATCAAGGATAATATATACTGGCAAAGGTTTCCGGGTTGGCTTAAGATAGGTATACCGATGCATTCCGGCCCTTTCCCCTACTGTCAATTCTGCCTTAATTGGTCCCTTATCCAAAACTACGGAATAATATCCGGGTTTAGATTCTTCATTTTTATGTGAGAATCCTGAATAATATTTACCGGTTAACGATTCTTCGGGAGATTCATAGGTAGGCATCAATAAAATATCGCCCCAATCAGAACAACCTGTACCGCTTAGATGCGTGTGTGTAAAACCATAAATAATACTGTCGGAATAATGATAGCCTGAGCAGCCATCCCAGCCTGTAAGACGCGTATCAGGACTTAATTGCATCATCCCGAAAGGGTAACATGCGCCGGGAAATGTGTGCCCATGTCCATCCGTTCCAATCATGGGATCTACATAAGGCAACAAATCTCTACTCTGCTGGGAATGTGCACAGAGAGAAATGGTGCAGGCAACTAAAATTAAAAAAACGTATTTTATTTTCTTCAAGTTGAAAAATATTATAAAAGCGAAAGTAAGAATAATTGGCTATCCGTCAAATTGAGTGCGTTAGTTATACATTACTATTATTAAATTATTACTTTTGACGGCAAATATATCGAACCATGCGTAAACTATTATTTTTACCACTTATTCTTATCGGCGCAACTGTTTTTGGCCAACAACAAGCGCTACCCCTGCCTATTTTTATTGTAACTCCAGCTATGGGTACAGATACTATAAGATACGGTTTAGACACTGTAAGATTAACAGAGGATGTTATCTCACAAATGAATGAGTCTGCTACAGATACGAATTACACCGTTGTGTTTACCCCAAAAGAAAATTGCGGGCAATTATCTCTTAGTAAAATAACCCGCTTTTATTTTATTGTTAAACAACAGCAAGGGGCCTTACCTAAGGCTGTGTTTGATTATGTTCTGTTCGCAAAACAGTCGAGACCATGGATGCCAATGCCTCATCGCCCCGGGGTGCCCAATACTCCACCTGCCAAGTGAGTATGTATCCTATGTTTGATTAGGAATAATGTTTCAAGGGTAGGGCCTCTTGCATTAGTGTTTCCATTTTGATTTTTGTCATAGGCCGAAAACCTATACAGAGCCTTTGAATCCATTCTTGTCAGCAAAAAATCTCAATATCATAGAGATATTTCTCAGCTTTAGGCTGGATTAATATGACAAAAACCAGAAACGCTCATACAGAAACCTCTGTTAAACTGATACCCTCTGTTTCCTGCTTAAAAAGCATATCCCAATTAAAAAGCGTATCTTTGAGCCCAACTTGAATCAGTTTTATAACAAGGGTGTCGTTGTCAGATTTTGCTACAGCCTATTGTGGAAATTGATTTTTAATTCCAAATACGCAACGTGAGCAACACATTTAAAGAACTGGGTATCAGCAAGCCCGTACTAGACGCTATTACCGAACTCGGGTTTGAAACCCCTACCCCCATACAAGAAAAAGTAATACCAACCCTATTAAGCGATTCATGCGATATAGTGGCCCTGGCACAAACCGGCACCGGCAAAACAGCAGCCTTCGGGTTGCCTTTGGCATCACTCATTGATTTTACTGAACGTAAACCGGTAGCGCTTGTACTTGCTCCTACGCGGGAGCTGTGCATGCAAATAACATCTGATTTAAAGAATTTTTCAAAACATATACAAGGAGCCAATATTGTAGCCGTATATGGTGGCGCAAGCATTCGCGGACAGGTGGACGACCTTAGGCGTGGCGCACAAATTGTGGTTGCCACCCCGGGCCGTATGGTTGATATTATACAAAGAGGCAGTATTGACTTGCAAAATATCCGTTACGTAGTACTTGACGAAGCCGATGAAATGCTCAACATGGGCTTTAAAGAAGATTTGGATTTTATTCTTTCATCTGCATCAGATAAGAAAAATACCTGGTTGTTTTCAGCCACTATGCCCAATGAGGTATTAGCCATCTCACGCAATTACATGAAGGATCCTATTGAGATTACAGCGGGTACCAAAAATCTTGCCAACGAAAATATTGAGCATACCTATTATGTAATTCATGAACGTGACCGCTACAATGCACTTAAACGCATAGCCGATTTTTATCCCGATATTTTTGCAGTTGTTTTCTGCCGCACAAAAATTGAAACCCAAAAAGTAGCAGACAAGCTTATTAAAGACGGCTATAATGCTGATGCATTGCATGGCGATTTATCGCAATCGCAACGCGACCACGTGATGAAACGTTTCAGGGCTCGTACATTGCAATTACTGGTAGCTACCGACGTAGCTGCACGTGGTATTGATGTGAGCGACATTACCCACGTTATCCATTTTAACCTGCCCGATGAAATAGAAAACTATACCCACCGCAGCGGACGTACTGCACGTGCAGGAAAAACCGGTATATCTATTGCCATTATCAACAGCAGGGATGTTTATAAGATAAAAACACTCGAAAAACTTACTCATAAAACATTCACCAAAGCTGAAGTGCCGACAGCCTTCCAGATATGCGAAAAGCAATTATTCCATTTAGTACAGGGCTTGCATAACGCTAAGGTAAATGAAGAAGAAATAAAGGAATACCTTCCGAACATCATGCAACAATTAGATGATTTGACCAAGGAAGAAATTATCAAGCGTTTTGTTTCAATAGAATTTAATCGCTTCCTCGAGTACTATCGCAACGCCCCTGACCTTAATTCAGGAGGTGGAGCAGATGAATATAGTGGACGTGAAACACCGGAAGGAGTTGTGAAATTATTTCTGAGTGTTGGCAAAATGGATGGATTTGGAAATGAAAGTTTGAAGCGATATCTTTCCGAAACAACCAATGTTCCTATTGCCGACCTTACCTGGACTGATGTGAAAAACAGTTTCTCATTTATTGAGGTGAAGAACGAAATGAAGGACCAATTAATGAATGGATTGGATGGAGAAACTTACCGTGGAAGACCTGTAAAAATTGAGTCTCGCGGCAACCGCGAAGCCGGTATTCCAAGGGAACGCAGCAGGGGTGGCCGCTCAGGTGGCGGTAGCGACAGGCGTTTTGAAAAAGGATGGGGCGGCGACGGAGGAAGTGACAGAAAGAGTGGAGGCGGATTTGAAAGACGTAGTAGCGGAAGTTCTGATTATAAACCAAGAGAAAGACGTAGTAGCGGAGGCTCCGATTTCAAGCCACGTGAAAGAAAAAGCGGTGATGGCTTTGAAAGACGCAGTAGCGGTTCTGGCTTCAAGCCACGTGAAGGTGGATTTGAAAGGCGCAGTAGCGGAACTTCTGATTACAAGCCAAGAGAAAGAAGTAGTGATGGATTTGAAAGAAAAAGTGGCAGCGATTATAAACCAAGAGAAAGGAGTAATAGTGGTGGCTCTGATTACAAACCGCGTGAAAGAAAGAGCGGCAGTGCATTTGAAAGAAAAGTTGGTAGGGGAGGCGACCATAGAAGCGATGCTTTTAAGAAACGCAGCTCTACCGATAAAGCAAATACCCCGCCAAGCAGGCCTTCAGAAGGACCAAACAGAAAGGAAAGAAGAAAGGCTAAGTTCGGTAGTGGCGAAGGGGAAGCTCCTAAGGGAGACAACTAAAACAAGAATTTTTGATTTTGCAGATTGCCAATTCGATAGTCTAACAAGCTATTTCAAGTATTATTTTTCGTATTATTGTTTTAATGGAAAACATTAAGCCAATTTTAGGAATTATTGCTATTGGTCTGGGGTTGGCAGCGTATGCTATTTATATCCACGGCACAGTAAAATATAAAATCAGACCCCATGCTTTTTCGTGGTTGTTGTGGACATTAACTACCGCTGTTGTATTTACTGCCCAAATTACGAAAGGTGGTGGTGCAGGCTCCTGGTCTACAGGGTTCACTTGTACAGTTTGTTTGGCTATCGGTATTATTTCCCTGTTTAAATACGATAAACGATATACGCTTTCAGATATTCTTTTCATCTCCATTGCTGTATTGGCTTTGCTGCCTTGGTTCTTCACTAAAAATCCTACTACATCTGTAATACTGATTGCAAGCATTGATGTGCTCGGTTATGGACCTACCTTAAGAAAAAGCTATTACTACCCCGATGAAGAAAAAGCCATTTCATTCGGGCTAAATGCTATAAAACATCTTTTTTCATTTATGGCATTGCAAAACTATATTGTAGCCACCTGGATCTATCCTACATCGCAAATCTTTATGAATTCACTGGTGGTGGTGGTGATCTTGATACGTAGGAAGCAGTTGAATTAAGTAGCTTCATGTTACTTTTTCGGAAATTTTTTCATCTTTTTATACGGTATTCGGAAATAGTTTTACATTTGCGTCCTAATATCTACTAATTTAATAGATATTTCATAGCATGAAAGGAACAGCAACATATATTCTTATTACCCGAAAGGGATGCTGTATGCCCATGCTTTGCTGTTGTTATAAGTGCTGCTAGCGCTATACCAACAGCTTCTTTCAAAAATCTTCTATTTCTAAATCTTACTCATACTTTATATCCATTATGGAACTTGAACTAATAACTGAAACTACAAAACGCGAATTAAAAAATGTTACTGCGGTGCATTCTTTCACTGTCTTTCCGGATGATTTGAACTACAAGGGTTCATTGTTCGGAGGTAAAATATTATCAGAAATTGACATAGCCGGATTAAAGCCGGTAAGAAGAATGTTATATAATTCCGACTGCGATAATCTGGTTACTGCCCGTTTTGACAGGGTTGACTTTTTAAAACCCGCCAAATTGGGCGACATAGTTGAACTGACAGCTACCATATGCAAACTGGGAAGAACGTCTATTAACGTATCGGTACACGTAACCAAAGAAGATGAATTTGGAAATATTGAAAAGATATGTGACGCGCAATTAGTTTTTGTATCATTGAAAGATGATAAGCCACACCCACACAATCACTATTTAGCGGAAGAATTTGTTCCATCCAACGACCTTTTCCACCCGTGTATTAGTTGAGGGCTTTGATGATGGGCATATGCTTTATCGGGAAGTTAAGCGAATTAGCTATAAAGCATAATTTATTCGCATCGTGATGCAATTCGTAGGCTTTTGCAAGCATGCTTTTTTCGGTAACAACAATTACCGGGTTCAGTGTTATTTCTTCAAATCTTCCGCTTCCATCAGCACTTTCCAGCATTTTGCCCGTTGGGGTATCAGTATATTCCACCAGCACAATATGATGCATTGCACATAAATGCAAGTAGGATAACATGTGGCAGGAAGCCGCAGAAGCCACCAGCATTTCCTCAGGGTTATAACGTTCCGGATTACCACGAAATGAAGGATCAGAAGAAGCCAGAATCTCCGGTTTCCCTTCTGCTGAAATAGTGTGATCGCGGGTATAGCCTCTATAGTTAAGCGTTCCAGTGCCCAGGTTGCCTGTCCATTTAAGATTAAGTCGGTAATTATGGTATTTTTCCATCGTTTCTATTAAAACTCAAATATACATGTAACGTATGAAAGATGTTTATCAAATAAAGGAATAGAAAAGAATATTCTAACTTTGCAGAACAACATCACCTATTATGATTCACAGGGAAGGCTATAAGTTAATTGCAGGATTCTTTTTCTTGCTGGCAATAATAAATACTATTGTACTATACTTCGGACCACCTGCCTGGGTAGTATATCCGCTTTTGATTCTTTCTTTAGGCTTTTGGATTCTCATTGTCCAATTTTTCCGTAATCCTAAAAGAACTACTCCCAAAAACCCTAATCATATCATTGCCCCTGCTGACGGGAAAGTAGTGGTTATTGAAGAAGTGGAGGAGCCTGAATACTTTAAGGATAAACGCAAACAGGTATCTATTTTTATGTCGCCCTTAAATGTTCATATCAATCGCTTTCCAGTTGGAGGAACGGTGCAATATGTTAAATATCATCCGGGATTATACCTTGTGGCCTGGCATCCTAAATCTTCTACCGAAAATGAACGTACAACGGTAGTAGTAAAGACCGATAATAACCAACACGTGCTTTTCCGGCAAATTGCAGGAGCCGTAGCAAGGCGCATTGTATATTATTGCAAAAATGGAGACCATGCTGAACAGGGTGGAGAAATGGGGTTTATTAAATTCGGTTCAAGGGTCGATGTTTTTTTACCCTTAACGGCGAAAGTGAACTCAAAGCTGAATGATGTCGTAAAAGGCGGAGAGACAGTGATTGCAGAATTTTAAAAAATGAACATAAATGAGTACATAGTACCATTCATGTTCATTATGAATCGTATTTATTCTGATTTATAATGAAATATGCACTTCTGATTGCAGTATTCTTGTGGGCATCAAAACCTACCTTTTCACAAGAACATGCCACTTGCGATGATGCAATACCTATTTCCACTTCTTCATATGGACCTATAACACCTGAAGGTTGGGCCGATTCTTCCCTATGCACCCCAGATAATCCCAATATGTATTTTGGGAAAAGCCACATGGTGGTGTGGCTATCATTTATTGTACCCTATGATACGGTGCTAACATTTCAAATAGTTCCTGAAAATCCAACCGACGATTTTGATTTTATACTCTTTAAATCCGACCGGGGCGATTTCTGCCAAAAAGAAAAACAGCGAAAAATACAACCTGTCCGGACCAATTTTGCTAAACCTCCAAGTCATAGCTTAGGAATAACGGGACTGTCAGAAAACGCGTCCAATTTGTTTGTTCCCCCGGGGAATAATTATCCATACAGTGCTGCACTACCCGTAAAGAAAGGAGAATGGTATTACCTGGCGGTGGATAATTATATAAGCGATAAAGGAGGTTTTACATTGAAGCTTCCTTTACAGTTTTCAGCTAATAAAAACCCTATATCTACTATAGATGCTGCTCCCATTAAGGCCCCTGCTGCCGAAATTCCGGCAAGCCCCAATTTTTACATTCATGTATTAGATAGCGTTAATCATCCTGTAAAAGCAAATCTTATTATAGAGGGCGCTCAGAAAAACAAATCTGTAAAGGTTGATACGGCGGACTATTCACTGCGTCTTGAAAAATTCCAATCACTTACCATCCGCGCCAATGCAAAAGGTTATATGCCCTACCAATCTGCTTATTCCGGCACCGAAGATACATCGACCGTAACATTTTGGGTGCATTTAGTACCCATAAAATCTTCTCAAAAGATTACGTTAAAAGATATACAGTTTAAAGAGGATAGCCCTATTATTATTCCTGCATCGGAGCCAGCGCTCGATTATATATTGCAGTTTTTATTGAAGAACCCGAATGTGAGCATCATTATAAAGGGATATGCCAATGACCCTAATCACACACAATCAGAAAAATATGATCAAAACTTATCGGAACAACGGACTAATGCTGTAAAAAACTATCTCTCCTCGCATGGGATTGATAAGAACCGTATGAAATGTATAGGATATGGAAGCTCTCAAATGATTTATCCACACCCTACTACCAAAGAACAGCAAGCTGCTAATCGCAGGGTGGAGATTGAAATACAATAAGGTTTAAGCCAAAATTCCTCTCGAAATAACAATCTTTTGCACCTCGGTAGTTCCTTCGTAAATTTGGGTAATCTTAGCGTCGCGCATCAAACGCTCTACGTGGTATTCTTTAACAAACCCATAGCCTCCGTGTATTTGCACCGCTTCTACAGTAGTGTCCATAGCTACTTTAGAGGCAAATACTTTTGCCATAGCTCCAGCTTGGGTATAGTCCATATTATGGTCTTTCAGCCAGGCGGCTTTCATGCATAATAAACGGGCGGCATCAATCTGTGTAATCATATCAGCCAGCTTAAACTGAATAGCCTGGTGTTCGGAAATCGGTTTCCCAAAAGCTTTTCTTTCTTTAGAATATGCCAAGGCCAATTCATACGCACCCGATGCAATACCCAATGCTTGAGAAGCAATACCAATACGTCCTCCGCTTAATGTTTTCATAGCGAACTTGAATCCAAAGCCATCCTCACCAATACGGTTTTCTTTGGGTACTTCCACATCCTGGAACATGAGCGAATGCGTATCGGAACCACGTATGCCCAGCTTGTTTTCTTTCTTTCCGATTTGGAATCCTTTCTGTCCCTTTTCAACAATAAATGCATTAATACCTTTATGGCCTTTATCGGCATGGCTTTGCGCCATCACCAGATACACCGAGGCAGTACCGCCATTGGTAATCCAGTTTTTGGTACCATTCAAAATGTATTTATCACCTTTAAGAATTCCAGTGGTGTGTTGAGAAGTAGCATCAGAACCGGCTTCCGGTTCTGAGAGACAAAAAGCACCGATGATTTCACCTTTTGCCAATGGCACTAAATATTTTTGTTTTTGTTCTTCGGTTCCGAATTCTTCCAATCCCCAGCAAACAAGAGAATTGTTTACCGACATTACCACTGAAGCAGAAGCATCTACCTTCGAAATTTCCTCCATGGCAAGCACGTATGAAATAGCATCCATGCCGCCGCCGCCATATTTTTGGCTCACCATCATGCCGAGGAATCCTAATTCGCCCAGTTGCTTAATCTCTTCAGTAGGAAATTTTTGATGTTCATCGCGTTCTATTACACCGGGTTTCAGCACATCGTTAGCAAAGTCGCGTGCCGCCTTTTGTATCATCAGGTGTTCTTCTGACAGTTGAAAGTTCATGGAATAAGGGTATTTTTCGTTGGCGCAAAGATAAATAAATCTCTAAGCCCTTTTCAATTCACTACTATCTGTTCCAAATGATGCTTCAAGTGCCCTACATAGTCTTCAATAATAAACTCAAGGGTCATTTCATCATTATTGCCAATTACGCCAATATTTGAGAGTTTAGTGGGATTTATATTGCGAAGCACATGCAGTAAATGCAAATTATATGCCTCCCAAAACCTTACCAGTTCATTCCATGCGATGGTATTATAATGCTGTAAGGCAACCCATTGCTCCTGCTCATACCCGGGTAAACGAAGGTTATTTTCCATTTGCATCCTTACAAACCGCTGATGGTTGTTGGTTGCAGAATCAATTAAGTGCCCTAATATTTCTTTTTTACTCCATTTGCCGGTAGAGGGCTTTTTACTAGTCTCGTCTTCTGAATACTTAAGAAGTATTTCCGATGATTCATCCAAAATTCTTTCGAATTCTATAACAGTGCTTTTTATTCCGCTCATTAGTAATTTATAGTATTGTTAGAAGTTTTCATATTCTCCTTTTCTAACAAAGCAAATGTATACATTATTAAGCAGAATTTTTATTTATGTGAATAATGAGAATGCAGGGATTTTGTAACTTTAAATTTTAACAGGTAATGGAGAAAACGGAATCTAAAATAATATGGACAGTTGGCCATTCTACCCGTACAATAGAAGAATTTATCGGACTTTTACAAACCTTTCAAATCAAGCTTCTTGTTGATATACGCAGCTATCCGGGCTCAAAACGCTATCCGCAATTCAATAAAGAGAACCTGGCAACATCACTTCGGAGTGCAGATATAGATTACACACACATGCCTACATTGGGCGGACGAAGGAAGCCACTACCTGCTTCCATGAACACAAACTGGCAGAATAAGGCTTTTCGTGGCTATGCAGATTATATGCAAACAGACGAATTCAAAAATGGCATTCAAGAATTGGAACAACTAGCCTTAAAACAGCGAACAGCTTATATGTGCGCGGAAGCTCTATGGTGGCGTTGTCATCGTTCACTCGTATCAGACTACTTAAAAGATAGAGGATGGAATGTAATTCATATTATGTCTTCCACTAAAAGCGAAGAACATCCTTACACAACAGTGGCAAGAAATAGGCAGGGAAATTTATTTACTGATTAAGAAAATCCGCTCCCTTAATTTCTTGGCACTCCTAAAATCTGCCATAAGCAACGAATGCAGCCATCAACATCAATACCACAGTAAATCCGATGGCCTTATAGCTTTTAATGGCCACGTGGAAGATTGTTGCGCTAAACATAACGGATGCCAACCCCACACCAGCGATGGGTGTAAGTATGGGGCATACTCCTAATAATAATGGAGCAGTTATGCCTATAGCTCCAGCTAACTCTGCCAACCCTATCAACTTTACTTGCAACCCTGTTAAATGACTCATTTCGGGGATTCTTTTTATCTGCTGTTCTTTTGTTTGCAAAAGTTTTGACAAGGAAGCGTAGATAAAAAAGGCGGTTAGTATTCCTTGTACGACCCATAATGTTGTGTTCATATTTAAAAATTTGTTGTGATTAATTATGCCAAACGGCGTGATGGCGGACGAAGCGCCCAGGATGCAACCGTTATAGCCATGAATACAATCGGGCCTGCTAAAGCCTTAAAACCATCTCCCACACCCAGGTGAGATGCTATGGCTCCTGCATAAATCATAAATGTTCCGAAATAAGCCCACTCTTTAATCAACCGTAAACCGGGAAGAAGAAATACAGGTGCGGCAAGAAGGGTAGCAACACCTTTAATAATAAGAAAATAAGGTGGAAATCCAAGATGCTGCATTATGCCAAGGGAAAAGCCTTTATTGAGCCAGTTAAAATCCCACGTAGAACTAAAAACTGACTCAAAAGCAAGATAGCCGGTTAAAATCCAATATGCAATTAATCGCCCACGGGAGATTTTTGAGGCATTTTCCAATTGATTCATAGTTTGTAATTATTGGTACTATAATAAGTAACAAACGAGAATAGAAAAATTGGACAGCGCCGGGAAAATATATTTTAATAAGGGAAAGTAATTTAAAGTTTTTGGATTAGCGATTCAGCAGGCAAATCCCACAGTCACTCGTCCTTTGTGGACTGCGTCCGCCGTCGCTAAAGCTATGGCGGGCGAAGGCGGAGAGGGGGGGATTCGAACCCCCGGTACACTTTTGGGCGTACGACAGTTTAGCAAACTGCTCCTTTCGGCCACTCAGGCACCTCTCCAATCAATTTATCCGTATAACATTTGCAAAGTAAAAAGTATCAAAAGCCTTTATAACTTTATGTACTTTACAAACTTTTACCTCGTAAAGGGGTGCAAAAGTAAAAAAATGTTTTTCACAACAGCCATTTTGAACGATTAAGTATCGCTTTACCCTTGAAAAAAGGGATTTGAGGCTTTTTACAGGAGCGAGTTAGCTTTGTTTATTTAGGCGAAGAGTGTTTCAATACTCTTGCTTCGGCGTAAAAGATAATTTCTTCGGCTATGTTTTTAAGATGGTCTCCTATCCTTTCCACCATCTTCATGATACTTATAATAGGAATCGCCTGACCAATACTGCCCGGTTTACTTGTACTGTATTCTTCTGCTATAACTACCGATTCGTCTGTTATCGTATCAATGGCTTCGTCTTTAATAAGAATATCCCGCGCTAAAAGAGTGTCTTCTTTTTCAAATGCCTGGAATAAACATTTGTACATATCCAGCGACATGGCAAAGGCTTGTTTCGCATTTATTTTTTCAAGGAGTTCGCGGTCAAAACCCGGCTTGGAATGGGCCACCATGCGCGCAATGTTATCGGCAATATCACCAATCCGCTCAAGGTTTATATTTATCTTCAATGCGGATAAAATAAATCTCAGATCAACTGCCACAGGAGTAAATAAAGCAAGCAAGGTTTCGCAGCGGCTATCTATCTGCAATTCCTTAGCATTTACAAGCTTTTCGGTATTACCGATCTCCTGCACTACCGAAAGATTATTATCAATCAAAGCGGTTTGGGCACGTTCAACTTGTAGTTGTACAAGTTTATACATTTCGATCATCTCTTTTCGGAGAGCGTCCATTTCATTTTGAAGATGTTCCATTGAATCAGTTTATAAAGTTTATAACGGTCGTAGTGTCAAATAGTTTACAAATTTCGCATTTTTTATTTTATGAATTTTATAAACTTTCAATCTGCTATCCAAACCTGCCTGTAATGTAGTTCTGCGTTTTTTCATTTTTCGGGTTAGTAAACACCTTTTTAGTATCGTCGTATTCCAACAAATCACCTAAGTAGAAAAAGGCTGTCCGGTCGCTTATACGGGCTGCCTGCTGCATATTGTGCGTTACTATGATAAGCGTATAGTTGCTCTTGAGTTCATATAAAAGATCTTCTATTTTAGCGGTAGACAGGGGATCTAATGCAGATGTAGGTTCATCTAATAAAATAACTTCGGGCTTCATGGCCACTGCACGGGCTACACACAAGCGTTGTTGCTGTCCGCCTGAAAGGGCTGTACTCTTTTTATTCAAATTATCTTTCACTTCATCCCACAAAGCCACTTTTTTCAAAGCATCTTCCACTATTTCATTCTTTTCCTGCTTGTTTATTTTAATTCCATTAAGGGTGAATCCTGAAATCACATTTTCGAAAATACTCATGGTTGGGAATGGGTTGGGGCGTTGAAACACCATGCCCACCCTACGTCTTAAGGTCATTGCCTCCATTCCATTAACTTCCTCGGAATGAAGAAAAATTTTACCTTCTACTTTAGCTTCGGGTGTTAAATCGTGCAACCGGTTTATAGAGCGAAAAA
>JABDCH010000041.1:18985-19533 GCA_013288205.1 Bacteroidota bacterium
GACCCATAAAAGCAGTAACTTGCTTTTCTGCAATTTCCATGTTGATACCTTTAACCACCAGGTTATCGCCAAAGGATATCCGGAGGTTTTCAGTCCTTAAAATTGTACCTTCCATTTGCTTTCAAATATTTTAATGATAGCGTTTAATACTATGATAAATGTAACCGGTAGGTGAATCGGGAGGTGGTATATTGAATGCCATAGTAGGTAGTCTTATTGTAGTGGTATTAGGCGCTATTATTGCCATTCCGCTGGGAGTTTCGGTGGGCCTTTACCAGGCTGACCATAGGGGCAGAAGAATATCCGATTGGGTATCGGTGGCAGTAGATGTATTGAATGGAATACCTTCTATTGTAATTGGTATTGTTATCTATGTTTGGATTGTAAAACCGACAGGTAAATTCTCGGCCTATTCCGGTAGCATAGCCTTGGCTATTATGATGCTTCCGCCTATAATAAAGAATACGGAAGAAACATTGGTTCTTATCCCCACCACGTTAAAAGAAGCCTCGTTGGCGCTTGGTGCATCGTATTACAGAACCACCATG
>JABDCH010000042.1 GCA_013288205.1 Bacteroidota bacterium
ATCTCAACGGGCGTATAGCAGCATTGAGAATGGACAGACCCAGCTTACTGTGGAGCGTCTTTATGAAATAGCACAATTATTACAGGTTTCTATCGGTGAAATTATAGATGTAGAAACTCAAAATGTATATAACAACAATTTTAATAATCATGCTTTGCATAACAAAGGTAACTTGGTTTTTCATCAGGATGCTTTTGATGAACAACGAGGTCTCTATGAAAGACTATTGGAAGCAAAAGATAAAAGAATAGAGCAGCTTGAAAAGAATCTTGAACACTTTTCAGCTAAGAAATGAAATAAGCAAACTTAGTTCTTACCTCTTAACTTAATAAGCTCTCACGTTCTTTCCTTCCATAAAGTTGATGAAGGAGCGGTTTACTACCTTATTACCTCCAGGGGTAGGGTAGTTACCTGTAAAGTACCAATCACCTTTATGGTCGGGGATAGCTTCGTGCAAGCCTTCCACAGATTGGTAAATAATCTCCACGTCAGCTTTTATATCGGCAGGACGCAGCAATTCGGTTATTTTACGTGTGATTTGATCAGGTGTAAAGAGGTCGTATATTTGTTTCACCAGGTTCACTGCTTGCTCACGGGGCTGTTCATCCATTATTTTGGCTTTCTCATAGATTTCTTCCAGCAAATTATCCTTGAAAGATTCTTTCAACAGCGCTATAACCGCCTGGAATGCCACCAAGTCGCCTATTTTAGCCATATCAATGCCGTAGCAATCAGGGTAACGGATTTGCGGGGCTGAAGAAACGATGATAATCTTCTTAGGCCCTAACCGATCTAATATCCTAAAAATGCTTTGTTTTAGGGTAGTTCCTCTTACAATAGAATCATCGAGTGTAACTAATGTATCTATTCCTTTACGTATAACTCCGTAAGTGGTGTCATACACATGGGCAGCTTTATCATTACGGTTGATGTCGTTCGTTATAAAGGTACGAAGCTTAGTATCTTTTAGTGCGATCTTTTCTACCCTCGGATGTATCGACAAAAGCTTCATTAATTTTGCCTTATCGTTGGTTCCCGCTATTTTATCCAGTTCATTTTCCCTTGCTTTTTGAAGGTAATGTTCCACCTCTTCCATCATTCCCAAAAAGGCCAGTTCAGCTGTGTTGGGAATGAAAGAGAAAACCGTATTCTCCAAATCGTAGTTAACGGATTTCAGTACCATGGGTGCAAGTATTTTACCAAGATTTTTACGTTCCTTATATATGTCCTGATCGTTACCTCGGGAGAAATAAATCCGTTCAAATGAACAAGACCTTTTTTCTTCGGGTTTTAATATTTCGACTTCCGAAACGGCGCCATCGCGTTTTACAATAAGGGCATGGCCAGGTTTCAATTCCTTTACCTGGTTGGTTTGAATATTAAATCCTGTGCGCAGTGCTGGCCTTTCAGACGTGGCCACCACAATTTCATCGTCGTGGTAATAAAATGCAGGACGTATGCCATTAGGGTCTCTTAATACAAAGGCATCGCCATGACCTAATAGACCGGCAATGGTATATCCTCCATCCCAGCGTTTGCTGGCATCGTATAATATGTTCTTTAAATCAAGGTTTTGCGCAATGAGTGAAGAGATTTCCACATTGCTATGTCCTTCATCTTTAAACTTATTGAAAAGCTTGTCGTTCTGTTTTGACAGAAAATGGCCTATTTTTTCGAGAATTGTTACAGAATCTGTTTTCTCACGAGGATGCTGGCCAAGTTCAATTAATTTATTGAAAAGTTCATCTACATTGGTAAGGTTAAAATTACCTGCAATCACCAGGTTTTTGGTGAGCCAGTTATTCTCCAACATCAAGGGATGACAGTTTGCCCGCGCATTTTTTCCATACGTGCCATAGCGCACATGCCCTAATAGTAATTCGGCCGCAAATGGAACGTTTTTTTTCATCCATTCGGCATCTTCCAGTTTGTGAGGCTTATTTTCTTGAACATTCGCCAGGCGGCGGTTTATCTTTCCAAAAATTTCCTCCAATGCATTTTGTGAAGGGGAGCGCAACCGGTGAATAACGGGCATACCAGGCGGCATATCGAATTTTACTGCTGCAACACCAGCACCGTCTTGTCCGCGATTATGCTGCTTTTCCATAAGCAGGTACAGCTTATGGATGCCATAGTAGTCTGTTCCGTACTTTTCTTTGTAGTAACTCAGTGGTTTTAAGAGTCTTATAAGGGCTATACCACAGTGTTCATGAATTTCGTCGCTCATGGAGGTTCGTATTGGGATGCAAAGTTACTAAAAGCCCAGATAATAAGTATAGAAGTAGATTAAGAACTACTGTATTTAGGCTGATAAATTCTCTTGCTTGGCGCTAGAAACTCTTTCTTCACGATTATAAATAGTGGAAAGAAATTGGTACAGTTCAGGATGCCGATGCTTAAATTTTTCGGGGCTGTCAAAAAAATATTCACTTACCACAGCCAAAAATTCCGCATTGTTGGTAAGAGCATAAGGATTGATGTCAGATGTTCCGGCTTCAATTTTCTCCATCTCGTTTTTAATTTCATGCAGCCAGGGCCCCACATACTGGCGTTTCATCAATGCTTCTGGTATGCCATCAATCACTCCATCTTCCTTATCGAGCAAATGCACAAATTCGTGAACACCTACATTATACTCATGTGGGAGTCCATCAAAAGCAGCGATTAAATCGGGCTTTGATAATATTACAATACCATTTTGAAAGCGATTGCCAACCATGCCTGTAATGTATTCCCGGTGACCTTCGAATCGTTGGGTTTGGAAATGTTCATCAAAACTATTGGGATAGATTAACACATTACGCACATCCGGATAATTGTATTCCGGAAAAGCAAATGTGGGGATAATAGCGCTGGAAGCAACCATTAGCCGGATGGTGTCATCAATGTTCGTATCTATTCCTTCAATGGTTTTAGTAGCTACAAAACGTTGAACACGCTTTTCAAAAAGAAACTTGTCCGAATCATTCAGTTGTGAATAAAACAAAACTTTTTGGCTAAGGACATTCCGCCATGATTGAGGAAATTCTTCCTTCAATTTTCTTTTTATATGTCTCTTTTTTAGAAATACCTTTCGTGAAAGAACTACCCCTATTAAAATAGCTACGCCTAAAATTATTGCAGTTAGTTTATCCATATTAGAATGATGCACATAAATACCCTATGGTAAGACGATCTTATTCCAATACTATTCTTCCGGTAAAAATAGCAGAGCCTGTTTCCGTATATACCCGGTATATGTAAACTCCTTTAGGCTGGGATGATAAATCAATTTGATAATTTGATGATTTGGTAATTTGATAATTGGAATACACTTTTTCCCCAAGTACGTTATATACCTCAACTGACCACTGACTACTGATGTCTGATAACTGAATGGTGAATTGTCCGGTGGTTGGATTAGGATACACATTTACTGATGGCGTAGAAGAGATGGTTGGAACAGATGCAGTAGATTGCCCGGTTATATTAATATTATCAAGATACATGGCTGCACCGTTGCCCGAAATATTTTCGAATGAGAATAGCACATCTTTCATTCCTGCAAGGGCGGGAAGATGTATTGTATCTGTTCTCCAATTATTACTTAGTGGAACAAAAATGCCATTTTTGTTGGTATCGGCCCCGGTTGAAACCATATTGCTGGTTGTACCTAATGCCATTCCACCTTTAGAATAAATTTGTTTAAATGTTTGTCCGCAATCAGTGGAATAATAAATGTTCAGCGTATCACTCAAGTTAATACTGAAAGGGGCATAAGCCACATCAAAATAAATTACCGGTTTTAGCATATCAGTAAAATCATACTCAGGAGTATAAATCTGTTGGTGTTGTCCAATAACATCAACCGCAGGCTTACCCGGAGGAGTAGCCCAAAGCCCTGTATAAATAGTATTAAGATCAGCTATCACCTGGGTATTATTGAAGTAGATGCATTGGCTGCTCTTACCATAACCGCCCACATTGGTATTCAACTGCCAGGTGTAGCTGTATCCATGTGGATTATTGATTACCCATCCTGCAGGAGGGAATGTAGCAGACTGAAAATTTTGTGCTATAGGTGGCACAGCAGAATCGGAAACAGAAATATAGGCTTTCCGGATAGCGGTATCTACCACATTCCCGACTGTTATAACTTCCGTAACATCGTATGTGCCGGGTGTATTATAAATAACGGTAGGCTTTGCAGCATTGGATACGGATGGATTCCCGCCCGGAAACAACCATTGGTATGATGCGATAGGCGATGTAGAAATACTCGAATCGCTGAAAATAACGTTAAGATTCTTACAACCGAAAGTGGGCGTACCACTGAAATAGGCTGAAGCCTTTGGTGGTTCAATACCGATAACCGCTTCATTCCACCAGTTAAATTGATAGCCGATTACATTTAATGCACTAGGAGAATAGTAGCCATTATCATATCCGCTCCAGCCCCAGTTCATATCGAAATTATTGTTTACATCATACCCGTCGCATACCCAAGTGTGGCCTTCGTTATGTACCGAATCATTTCCCACATATTGAACGGGGCGGCTATTATTGAGCTCGTTTTCTATTAGCGCAACCCAGTTTGCATAAGTATAATTTGATTCATATACACCTTGAATAGTAGCAGCGTTATACCCAAAATATTTTACGTACGAATTTTGCGAACATACCGGGTAATCGCCATCAATAACCCAAGCTCCGCTTCCCGGTGGACTATAATTCATATCTACACTTACTCCGCAATCGTACATTAATTTGGCTACTTCATTATTTGGGCCGTTAACACTATAGGGCATAGCAGACCAAACATAAGTAGATGTGTCATAATCAGCAGCCAGAAAACCATAGGTGTTTGCAAAACCATCTATGGTTTTTTCCCAGTACCCACTATATCCATGCCCGTGCGGAGGGTATGACCAGTAACGCATAATTTGTGCCATGCAAGTGGCTACACAACCTGTAACTGAATTACCTGGGCACATGGCATTGTAGGGCCATGGCTGGTCCCAGGTACTTTGCAGCAAAGGATTTACACTTTGCACCGATGCCACTGAGTGGGTTACTTTCGGAGTAGTGTTATTGATGTAGCGTGTCCATTCATTTGCCATATCTGACGATGCAACCATATTATTATTTCGAGCATACTCTATCTCCTGTTTGCGGCAGTTCATCCACCAGGCCACATTATTATTTTTGGCGGGCGTTACGTATTGTCCTTTATTGGAATATCCAATTATCGGGTTTGCTGCATCTTCGGCAGAAACAATTACAAAACCTCCGTTATTAGCCACATTAAATACGTAGTAGTCCGGTTGCCCGTTGGTTGAATTTTCGGTAAAGGCTAATGTGAAGCCGGGTGTTGAAGAGTGAAATGTTTGGCTATAAAAATTAGCAGCCACTGTTTGTGCGGTTTGTTGCGTAACAGAGTTGGCGCTTGCACAAAAACTAAGAGATATGAGTGAAAAGCTAAGAGAGAAGATGAGCCGATTAATTTTTTTCATTGTCTTTTAATGTGATGAGAAATCAGGTCTATTAAGCAAAGATAGGAAAATAAGCGAAATAGAAGGCTTTTGGCCCATGTAAAATGGCGAACTTTGACGGATCTTACTTAATATCCCCTTTAAAATCTGTTCATGCGGATTTCCTATTTTTGGGAATTGAGGATTATTACATGAAAAAACTACGCAGGCTTATTTTAATCTTGCTGGCGCTATTTATAGTGGCACTTACGTTGCTGTACCTATTCATATCCCCCATTGCTAAGTATACGATAGAAAAGAATTGTGTAACATGGACCGGGCGCAAGATAACACTTGATAAAATAAAAATAAATGCTCTGAATGGTAGCGTATATCTTAAGAACATAAAAATCTATGAAGCCAATGGCGACACTGTGTTTTTTGATTGTCACGACATTTACCTGAAGGTGAACCTAAAAAAAATGCTATCTGGTGTTTATGAAGTAGACAAAATAAAAATTGATACGCCCGAAATCCGTATAACCCAAAATGGAAATAATTTCAATTTCGACGACCTGGTAAAACGCTTTTCGTCTGCACCTAACCAGGAGGTGCATCCGAAAAATGCATCTGAAACGCAATATTACCTCAGCAATGTTATTATAAACAACGCGAATATTACATACACGAACATACCTATTCATAATGTGTTCAGGATACATCAGCTCAACTTTAACTTACCGGAGTTAGCTTGGGATAAGCCGGAGAGTAAACTACATCTTGATTTCAACTATGGCATAGGTGGTTTTTTCAATATAGATCTGGATATTAACCGCAAAAGTTTTGCTTATAATCTTTCTCTGCTCATAGAAAAATATGATTTGAGCCAATATTATGCCCCCCTCAACAGCCTGGTAGATATATCATCTCTTAAAGGGCAGCTTACTACTAAATTAAGAATGCATGGCAAATTCAACAGCCCTACAGATTTTTCAATACATGGGGTTTTAGATTTGAATGATGTTGAAATTAATGATAGGGATAAGCGGAAATTCTTTGCAATACACCAACTGTCTTTGGATGTGGACTCGGTGGATATAAAACATAACCATTATGATGTAAACCATCTTATACTCGATAAGCCCTATGTAGCTTTTGATGTTTACCCAAAGGGCAATAATTTCAGCTCCATCATTAAAATACACGAGAAGGCAACTCCTGTAAAAGATACTTCAAAAGGCAAATCGAAACTTGACTACTCGAATATTTTTACATTATTGTCATCAAGTGTAAAAGCCATGGGTATTGATTTCCTAAGCACCAATTATCATGCTGACAGCATAGCCATTTTCAACGGAGAATTTGCATTTAATGATTACACGCCTAAGCACAATTTCCATTATAATGTTACAAAATTCAATTTAGTTACCAGCGAAATAAATGATTTGAACTCCGGGGTAATATTTCATTCAACGGCACAGTTAGGCGATAGCGGCAAGTTTATTATGCGGGCCAACTTAAGCTACAATCATAAAAAGAAACTATTCAACTACAAAGTAGATACGCTGAAGTTTACTGATTTATCGCCCATTGCCAAATATGTACTTGAAAAAAATAGCGTAAAATGGACGGGACGCGAAATTACTACCGGCGCTATAAAAGTGAATGTCGTGAAGGGAAGTATATACATTAAAGACATAAAAATGTATGAGCCTGATAGTAGTACCATGTTTTTTTCATGCCACGATGTGTATATGAGAATAGACCTGATGAATATGCTTGATAATGTTTACCATCTCGAAAAACTGAAGATTGAGAATCCTTATATCAGCATAGTGCAAAATGGCAATAACTTTAATTTTGACGACTTGGTAAAGCGCTTTTCATCGCCGCCTAATCAGCAGACCGACACAACTTCCATTTCCATTCATTATGTGTTAGATAGTATTATGATTAATCATGCTGCTATTTCCTACAACAACCAGCCTATCCATAACGTTACCACCATTTCTAACCTGAACCTGATGGTGCCCCATGTAAGTTGGGATGACCCGGTAAGCCAACTGCATCTTGATTTTGTATATGGCAGCGGCGGTTTATTTAATATTGATATGGACGCTAACCGGAACACCTTAAAATATAACACTTCCATTGCTGTCAGCAATTATGACCTCAGTCAATACTATGCCCCGCTGAATAGCTTTATCAATATATCTTCCCTGAAAGGAGTTCTTAATACTAAAATCAGATTGCATGGAAAGTTCAACCACCCGGAACATGTATCGGGCACTGGATATATTCATATAAACGATCTTGAAATAGATGATTCGGCAAAACAAAAAGTATTTGCATTGGGTGAACTGGCGCTGAATATAGATACCATCAATGTAAAGCATACTATGTTTTACCTGAATAATGTAATACTGGATAAACCCTTTGTACGATTCGATTATTACACCAAAGGCAACAACATAAGCCAGATGATTCGCTACGGCCAAAGTGCTGCTCCGGTAAAGGACACGACTAGCGGCGAAATAAAACCTGATTACTCCAATATATTTACCCTGCTTGCTTCCAGTGCAAAACTAATGTCGCTAGACCTTGTAAATTCAAATTACCATACCGATAGCATTACTATCCGCAATGGGCAATTCCTGTATAACGATTACACGCTTAACACTCCTTTCCACTATAATATTACTGACCTCGATATGGCTACCGATAAATTAAGCGCAGTGAAAAAAAGCATCCAGTTTAATGCCTCTGCAACACTCAATGATACCGGCAAATTAGTGATGTCTGCTGACATTGGTATTGATCTTAAAAACATGCTCATTAATTATTCTGTTTCCAACCTTCGCATGTCCGATCTTAACCCCTATATGGAATATTACATTGGAGTGCCCTTTATAGATGGATATATGAATTATCAAAGTACAGATTCGGTAATAAACCGGAATTTAAAAAGTAGTAATCATATTCATATTTCGGGCATAGTGGTGGGTAAGAAAACCACTGAGAATTCCGTTTATCATGTACCTGTGCGCACGGCAGTATCATTACTAAAAGATGAGAAAGGGAATATAGAACTTACTATCCCCGCTAACGGAAACCTGGATGATCCGAATTATAAAATCGGTCCCTTAGTTGGGCGTATAATGAGTGATTTGATAGTAAAAACAGCAGAATCACCTTTCAAGTTTTTGGGAAGGATATTTGACAAGGATAAGAACCCGGAGGATTTAAAGCAATTCTACTTTGATTACATGCAGGATAAACTGGCCGAAAACCAGATAAGCAAGCTGGAAGATATATATAAAGTGCTCGACAAGAAAAAGGAATTGAATGTAGAAATAATACAGGATATAGACAGCCTGGTAGAAAAGGATGAACTGGCGCTTTTCTTAGCAAAAAAACAATACTACGATGAAACTAATCATCTGGTAAACGACAGCTTATTAACCAGGAGAAATAAAAGAAAGGAATTCAATGCTGCAAATAAAGTAGCTACACAAGATACCCTGTTTGATAGATACCTGAATAAAAAACTACACCTTACCGGGAATGAATTAATGACGGTGGAGGATAAGTGTATCCAACTGGTAGGGGATTCTATGCTGAGCAAGGTGGTGCATAATTTGGTAGAAAGTCGCAACCGTGAAATAAGTGAATACCTCCTAAAGAAAAAAGGCCTTACCCCGGAGCGTTTTAAAATATTGACTAAAAAAGATTCTTTAGAAGTGGAAGATGCCGACCAGCCTAAGTATAAGATAAACTATACTGCAGAAGAGAAGTAAAAAAGAGGCCACTAAACTCCGCTCTGGGATGGGCTTTCGAGTTATAGCCCTCCTGTCGTTGGGGCTGATTCCCGCTCTATTCCTCACGTTTGCACAAAAAATCCAAACTAGCCCGATTTTTTTTCATGTCGCAGTTTGTCACGGTTTTTTCAAGTTTTTTATAGCCAATAAATTTTTATCTGCTTAGGTAAAACTTAATATTCAGTTACTTGCAGGCATGTCGCAGTTTTTATGGGTAAAATTGTAAATTAGCTATAAATTATGTAGCTGGTAAATGGGTGGCATATTTTGCTTTTTTTTACATATAATGCAAAACGTCCCATTTTTCTTGCTCCATCGGTGCCCCCGGCGAGAATCGAACTCACATCAAAAGTTTAGGAAACTTCTATTCTATCCATTGAACTACGGCGGCAGAGAATACTATTTAAGACTTGGAATTTAAGATTTAAGATTTTGTTTCGATTTAAGTGTTTTTAAAGTGCTTGCAAAAATAGCGGTAAGTTGGCTTGCTTCTTCCATTAATCTTTCAATTTCAGCTTTTGATTTCTGAAATTGGGGAACTTCTTTCATTATTTCCAACCAATAAAGGGTTTCATCAGATTCCTCCAAAACAACCCCCAGTTTAGCAATAAATTCCTTGCTGCTACGTGCACGGAGTGAAGCCCTATAGTTTGCACCAACTGAAGTGGCTGCGCGAACCAGTTGATTGGTAAGGGCAAAACTAATGCCTTCTTTGGGTAGGGTATAAAGAAATTTTATTATCTCAACCCCGAATAATTTGGTTCTTATTTTTAATTCCTCTTTCGTCAATTCTTAAATCTTTATTTCCCCGTGTCTTTCAAAATCTTAAATCCAAAATCTTACATATCATTTCACTATTGAACCATTTTCGGCATTACTATCGGTTGGGGCGACAAATATAAGTTTGCCGTCCGCATTTTCAGCCATTAATATCATCCCTTGCGATTCAATACCTTTCAGTTTACGTGGAGCTAGATTGACCAATAAGGATACTTGTTTGCCTACTATATCTTCGGGTGAATGATATTTAGCTATACCCGAAACAACGGTCCTTACATCTATTCCGGTATTTACAGTCAGTTTTAAAAGCTTATCGGCACCTTTCACCTTTTCAGCAGCTACAATGGTCCCCACGCGGATATCCATTTTTTCAAAATCCTCAAAGGTGATGGTAGGCTTTTGTGGATTCACTGACGACTGATTACTGATTACTGACAACTGACGCAATTTATCTATTTGTTTTTGAATAGGCTCATCTTCTATCTTTTCAAATAACATGGTAGGTTCGCCCAACTGGTGGCCTTCATGCAACATATCAGTTTTGCCGGCAGCATCCCAATTAAGTGGAGCAATATTTAGCAAATGGCATAGTTTATCAGATGTGAAAGGCATAAATGGCCTCATCAAGACAGAAAGATTAGCGCAGATCTGCAAAGAGATATTCAATACGGTTTGCACACGCTTGGGATTCGTTGCAAATGCCTTCCAGGGTTCGTTATCTGCAAGGTATTTATTACCCATACGGGCCAGGTTCATCAACTCGGCAAGGGCTTCCCTAAAATGGAAAGTTTCAATAGCATCTGCAATCTTTTTCGGGTAGCGGCTCAGTTCTTCCATTAAAAATAAGTCGCTTTTTTCATATTCCAGCGCAGCAGGTACTTTGCCATCGAAATATTTCTTGGTGAGTATATTCGTCCGATGAACGAAGTTGCCCAAGATAGCTACTAGCTCGCTATTATTTCTTGTCTGGAAATCTTTCCAGGTAAAATCGTTATCTTTTGTTTCCGGCGCATTGGCACAAAGCACGTAACGCAATACATCTTGCTTGCCGGGGAACTCTTCCAGGTATTCATGCACCCATACAGCCCAGTTGCGGGAAGTAGAAATTTTTTCTCCTTCCAGATTTAAAAATTCATTGGCGGGAACATTATCGGGAAGGATATATTCTCCCTCGCTCATTAACATACCAGGGAAAATAATGCAGTGAAATACAATATTGTCTTTCCCTATAAAATGTACGAGACGGGTTTCTTTGTCTTTCCAATATTTTTCCCAATCTTTGGTAAGTTCTTTAGTAGCAGATATGTACCCAATAGGCGCATCAAACCACACATACAAAACCTTTCCTTCGGCATCTGGCAAGGGCACTTTCACGCCCCAGTCCAGGTCGCGGGTCATGGCGCGGGGTTGCAAACCTTGATTCAACCACGATTTACATTGCCCGAATACATTGGGTTTCCAATCAGGGTGAGAATTAATATAAGCTTCTATTTGTGGCTGTAGTTTGTCCAATGGCAGGAACCAGTTTTTAGTAGCTCTCAACACGGGTTTTTCGCCACTTAAAGCCGAAACCGGGTCTTTCAGATCCAACGGGCTAAGTGATGTACCGCAACGTTCACATTGGTCGCCATAGGCGTTCGGGTTACCGCAATTAGGGCAAGTCCCGGTAATATATCGGTCTGCCAAAAATTGACCTACTTTCTCATCGTAATATTGTTCTGTTACCGATTCGGTAAATACCCCTTTATCATATAATTTCAAGAAAAAGTCTGATGCAGTTTTATGATGAACAGGTGAGGAAGTACGTGAGTATATGGAAAATGCAATACCAAATTCCTCGAAGGTACGCTTCATCAGGGAATGGTACTTATCTACTATTTCCTGTGGCGTGGAGTTCTCTTTCCTGGCGCGTATGGTAATGGGAACTCCATGCTCATCGGAACCGCAAATAAATACCACGTCCCTTCCTTTTAAACGCAGGTAACGCACATAAATATCGGCAGGCAGGTAGCACCCGGCAATGTGGCCTATATGCAAGCCTCCGTTGGCATACGGAAGGGCAGCAGTAACGGTATGTCGTTTAAAGGAAGTCATGATTTGGAGCGCGAAGATAATGCGAAAAGGCTAAATAGGTGTTTATTTATGCAAAATGTCATTCTTTCTGAACTTGAAATTTCGTTAATTTGCGGTATATGATATCGGAAAAAACAATTGAAATGTATTTCCGCACCTTGCAAGACGAGATTTGCTATGGTCTTGACAATGCGGATGGTAAAAGCGAATTTCAGGAAGATCTATGGGAACGCCCCGAAGGCGGAGGCGGCAGAACCCGCACCATTGCTCACGGTAATGTGATTGAAAAGGGCGGTGTTAATTTTTCGGCCGTGCATGGCCCTTGTCCTGAATTTTTAAAGAAAGAAGCAGGGTTAGCCGAGAACCAAAGCGCTAATTTTTATGCCGCCGGGGTGTCGCTGGTAATTCATCCTATAAACCCTATGGTTCCTATCATTCACATGAATGTGCGTTACCTGAAAGCCGGACCCATGGAGTGGTTTGGCGGAGGGATTGATCTAACACCGCACTATATTGTAGAGGAAGATGCCAAATTCTTTCACCAAAAACTGAAAGAGACCTGTGATGAACATAACACATCCTATTATCCTGAGTTTAAAAAATGGGCAGATGATTATTTCTATATCCCACACCGCAATGAAACCCGTGGAATAGGCGGCATCTTTTTTGACCGTTTATCAGCAACCGATAATATAACGATACATGACCGTTTTCACTTTGTGCAATCAATTGGGAATAGTTTCTTATCCATCTATTTGCCATTAATAGAAAAGAACAGGCATAAAAAACATACCGAAGCAAACCGCCAATGGCAACTATTAAGGAGAGGACGCTACGTGGAGTTTAATTTGGTATATGACCGGGGAACTAAATTCGGTTTGCTCACTAATGGAAGAACAGAATCTATTTTAATGAGTTTACCGCCAACTGCTAACTGGGAATATGCTAATCAACCTGCAAAGCATTCACCGGAGGAAAAGACACTAAGTCTTTTGAAGAAAGGAATTGAGTGGACTGAATAGATTATAGCACAATCTTATATAACACTGGTTTACTCGGTGTGGCATCATTTTCGAAACTGGCTATTTGAAGATTTAATAGATAGGTTCCATCTAATACATCATTTGGAACATAAATCAGCTCTGTAATGGTTTTATGCAATTGGGGATTATTTGGATAGTCCCAAAAAATATGGTGGGAAGCCACTTTCCCTTCGTCTTTTTCTTTGTCAACAGAAGGCAAATCAATTAATAGGTGCTCTACTCCAAGGTCGACAATCAAACGCATGCCATCTTCTGTTAAATAAGGTGGGGTAGTACCTGAATATTGCATATCCATTTTTGATACTGGATTGGAAATGGTACGTATAATAAGCGCTTCGGGGTGTTTATCTTCCATGCAATTTTTTATGTGTTCGGCTGTAATTACGTAATCACCATTGGGGAGTTCATCAGGAAGGATGCTTATAACTTCTGCAATAAAAAAGAACTTTTTTAAAACCTGGTTAATGGAATAATTCTCCCTGCTGATATGCCCTACACATTCGGTATGTGTACCATTACCATGCGGATTAAAAGCAATATTTCGAAAGTTTACAGACCCACCCATAGATACTTCTCCTATCCAATCGCCCGCCCGCACAGGCTCTATTTTTACCGGTGCAGCATTCCAGGCATTTACATTTTGTTCTCCTGCTCGTAGCGGAATAGAAATGTCAATGGGTTTATCTAAGTCGGCTTTGTAGGTTTTGCCTTTATGATTAATGGTTGTAAACATTTTAAACAAATAAATCTGATGCTATTTTATCGGCAAGCAATTTACCTTTTTGTGTCAAAATTAAATTATCCTGTTGCCATTGCAAAGAGCCTGAAGCAAGGTAGGGCTCAGCACCTGACAAGAAAGTGGTTAATGTTGCCTTTCCAAATTGTTCGCTAATAAAGGCAGGATTGATGCCCCAAATTGTTCGCAAACGAGTCATAATATATTCATTGAATTTGTTTGCCGGGGTTAGCATTTCGATTTCCATATCAGGAGCTCCCGTATTAATTCTTTTTATATATTTTGCATTATTTGCTACATTAAATTGTCTTGAAATGCCATTGTACGAATGAGCCGAAGGGCCGATGCCCAGGTAGTATTCATTGGTCCAGTAGCTGCTATTATGCCTCGATTGTTTTCCTTCTTTACAAAAATTAGAAATTTCATAATGAATGAAACCGTGTTTTGTAGTTTCGCTCATCAATAGCTCAAATTGTTCTATCGTTTCCGGTTCCGATGGCAATGTTATTTTTCCTATGTGTAAAAAATGATTGAACGCTGTTCCTTCTTCAATGGTGAGGCAATAAGCAGACAGGTGTGGTACATTCAATTGAAAAGCTTGTTGCAAATTATGCAGCCATTTCTCGCGGGTAAGGTTGGGAAGCCCATAAATTAAATCGATACTAATATTATTGATTCCATTTGATTGTGCATTCTGCACTGCTTGAATGGCCTGATTTGCATTATGTGAACGGTTCATCCGCTCCAAGTCATCATCAAAGAATGACTGTATTCCTATACTAAGCCGGTTAATTCCTGATTCCTTTAATTCTTTTGTTTTTTCCGGTGTTAAATCGTCGGGGTTGGCTTCCAGTGTTATTTCTGCCCCCGGAATAATTTCAAAATTTTCTTTTATTGTTGAAATAATTTTATCTAATTCGGTACTAGTCAAAAGCGAGGGTGTTCCTCCGCCGAAATAAATGGTGGAAAGCTTTTTATTTTCCAAATAATCCTGTCTAACCCTTATCTCACTGCAGATTGCATCAACAAGCGTTTCTTTGTTTTTCAGCGAAGTGGAAAAATGGAAATCGCAATAATGGCAGGCTTTTTTGCAGAACGGGATATGAATATAAATACCCGCCATATTATGCGTTAGATGGTCTCCTCAAAACGATACGGAAGGTAGTTCCCTTATTTATCTCAGAGCTTTTCACGAATATTTTTCCTCCATGATAGTCTTCAATGATGCGCTTGCAAAGCGATAACCCCAGGCCCCATCCCCTGCTTTTAGTGGTGTAGCCCGGTTCAAAAACCGTTCTGAATTTTCCTTTTGCGATGCCTTTGCCCGTGTCGGTAATGTCAACGACAATGGTGTTTCCCTGGTGGGTAACATCCATCGAGATAGAGCCCTCTCCACCCATCGCATCAATGGCATTTCGGAAAAGATTTTCGATTACCCATGAAAAAAGTGGAGGATTTAAAAGAGCTACTGTGTCAGCATCGGAGGTTTCGGGAAGGTTGAATTTTACTTTTTGAGAGCTCCGGGTACGTATGTAATCTTCCGTTTCTCTCAATTCGTCCATTACATCGTATGCCTCTAATTGTGGGGCAGAACCTATTTTTGAAAATCGCTGGGTGATTGTTGCGAGGCGTTTTACATCTTTTTCCATCTCATCGGTAAGCTCCACATTTTTCGATTTCAAATAATCTATCCATGCCATTAACGAAGTAAGTGGAGTACCTAATTGGTGTGCTGTTTCTTTAGCCATGCCTACCCACACGCGGTTTTGTTCAGATCGGCGTGCGCTATTAAACAGGAAGTACGCCAACATAATAAACAGACTGATTATACCGAGCTCAAAATAAGGGTAGTAACGCAGTTCTTTTGAGAGCGTGGATTCTTCATAAAAAATGTATTGTTTCCCTTCATCCGGTAATTCTATTTCGATAGGGGGATTACTTTGTCGCATATCAACTATCAGGCTTCGTTGGTATAAAGTATCTTTCATTTTCAATGTATCCACATTGCCATATTCAGTAATTATAGTCTGTGTAGAATCGGTAAGGATAACTGGCACTGATGAAGCATTGGTTTGCACATCTTTCATAAATGATGCAACTAAATCATTTAATACTATTTTAAGATCTGTAAAAACCTTTGAATCAGAATAGTATAGATATTCTTTTTTCGTCTTGTATACGTCAATTTCTATGCGAGTGTGTTGTTGTCGCATTAATTCCACCTGGCTTTTCAGATAGGCCGTGTTATTTTGCAATGCCTTTACAGAGTCGGGAAGATTCAGGTTTAATAGCGGGTTTCCACTTTCATCGGTCAGTATAACCGGTATAGTGCGATTTTTCCTTATTACATCAAGCGGAAAACTTAGGTCATTTGAGGAACCGGTGGGGTCTACTATCTTGCGTTCTGCTTCAGCCCATAATTGTACTTTCTGACTTTCATCCGAACGTACCTGGTTGAACAATGAATTGGCATATTTAACGAGCCGTGCTTTCTTCTGTATGGCTTCGGCCCACAACTTTACTTTGGTGCGTTCTTCCTGCTCTACTTTGTTTACAAGCTGATTGGTATAAACAAGTGATGCTCCGGCAATAAAAAATGCTCCTATTACCAGCATTAATTTCCAACGGCCTTTATCAGTGTAGTTCATAAATCAGTTTCTGTAATTGCTTATAAACGAAAAGCTAATTACAATATTACGCTTAAAGTAAGCTCATCCGGCAATGGGAGGGGGAACTTTTCTGAAAAAGTAGTTAAAAAATGGTAATAGGAGCACTTAAAAATGGGTTGCCCCAATATTATCCCTGTATTTCCATGCTAATGTTTGTATTCAAGGCTTTTGAAATAGGGCAGTTGGCCTTGGCATCTTCTGCATGCTTTTTAAAATCTTCGCTGCTGCATCCGGGTACATCGCCTTTCACTACTAAATGCGAACTGGTGATGGCTCCATTATCAAGTGTTACGGCGCAATTGGTCTCGAGCGAGGTAGGAGTGAAGCCAGCTCCGCCTAATACGGCGCTTAATTTCATCGTAAAGCAACCTGCGTGAGCTGCTGCAATCAATTCTTCGGGATTGGTGCCTGTTCCGTTTTCAAAACGGCTGCTGAATGAATAAGCTGTTTTATTCAGGGTAGTGCTTTGAGTAGATAGTGTTCCGTTTCCTTCTTTTACTGAGCCATTCCAAATGGCGGTCGCTGTACGTTTCATAGGTGTTTATTTAAATTATGGTTATTGCTCAAAGATAACAAATTAATGTATTTTACATATGATGCAGTAATACTCAGTATTGTTTGACATGTTCAATCAATAAGGGAAAAAATGCGGAAAAATGCCTGTTGTACATAGACTCATTATTTTCCAGCTCCGATACTCCGTTATCCATCGGGAAATAATATTTCATGCGTTTCGACATACCGTTTAATGCTCTACGTATTCCTTCTGTTTCGCGGTATGAATAGAGCCAATCGTGTTTTATCATGTATTCCAGTATAGTGCGGCTTTCTTCGGGCATGACATCTTGGTGCGAAGCAAGAATACGGTATGCATCATCGCAAAATTTTCTTAAATCGATGGAAGAATAGGTATTCCAGTTAATGGCGAGAAAGTAGTCGTAGAACATATCGGTTATAATTCCCGAATATTTGCCATGAGCGGGTTGCAACCGATGAACACTTTGTAAATAGAAGGGATTGTGGTCGGAAAAATAATCCACTTGGCGGTGCATTAATATACCTCTGCTGATGGTGGGGCTGAATAATTGGTATTTGTTCCCTTTTACTGAATCGGCAATAAAGTTTCCCACCAAAAGTTCTTCATCGTATCCCGCCTGTCCCTTAGGTAAACAAGCCAGGTAAAGATGTGCCAAAAAATTCATACATGTTAATTGAGCGTAGGGTCTTCGGGGAATTCGGCTACCATGGCGAATTTTCCACCGAGTTCTTTCAGGATATTTTTCCAGAGATTATTGTTCTCTTTCATTACAAATTTTTTACGCCCTAAGGTAACAATCCAGGAGTTTTGTTTGAGTTCGGTTTTCAATTGTCCGGCGGACCATCCCGAGTAGCCTGCAAAAAACCGAATTTGTGAAGGTTTCACTTTACCCTCGCGCATCAATTCTTTCAGGGTTTCGAAATCACCGCCCATATAAATCCCGTCGAGTATTTCTATACTGCCTTCCAGCATATCGCCGAGGCTGTGGATATAAAATAATAATTCAGTACTTACAGGCCCTCCATAGAAAAGCGTATTATCGAATTCAGGGAAATCTTCTACTGCTTGTGCCGTTTTAATGGCCAGTTTCCGGTTTAAGATAAAACCCATTGTGCCATTCTCGTTATGTTCGGTTACTAATACCACCGAGCGTCTGAATTCAGGACTTTCCATAAAAGGTTCAGCTAATAGCAACACACCGGGAGCAAGTTTTGCCTGCTTCTTGAAAATAGACGAAAAGTCAGTGATATCACTATTGTTTTCCGGCATGCTTATTTCAGCTTGTTTTTCAGTTCGACCATTTCAAGCACCGCAATTGCAGCATCGGCACCTTTGTTGCCGTGCTTGCCGCCGCTTCGCTGGGTTGCTTGTTTAAGGGTATCGGTCGTTAAAACGCCAAATATAACCGGAATATTGTGCGCCAGGTTCAGGTGCATTATTCCGTCGGCAACAGCCTTTGATATATAGTTGAAATGAGGAGTTTCTCCGCGGATAATACATCCCAGGCAAATTACTGCATCGGGTTTGTAATGGTTAATGGCCCATTGTGCTCCCAGTGGCAATTCATAGCTTCCGGGAACATTGATCACTTCCATATCGAACTGCTGGATATCGGTTTTTTCAAATTCCTGGAAGGTTCCTTCCAGCAAAGCGTCGGTAATATCTTTATGCCATTGTGAAACAACTATGCAAACACTTAGCTTGTTGCCTGAAAACTGCTTCTTCTCAGAAGCCTTCGATGTTAATTTCCTGGTAGCCATGATTGGGTTGAAAGTTGAAGGTTGAAAGTTTATAAAGTGAATGCCCTCATTCTACTTCATACTTTCCCCATTAACTTTTTCCGGCTTTCGCTTGGGCACGTGCAATATATCTGTCTATACCGTTTGCCTGGGCGTAGTCGTAATATTGAGTTTTAATGGTTTGGTAAATGTTCAGTGCATCGGCATAATCGCCTTTCACTTCATAAGCCTGTGCTGCATTTTTCAGGTAGAGTGGAGATGTGTAATCATTGGCGCTTTTCTTAGCAGCTTCCAGGTAATATTCAATAGCCTTATCTACATTGTTAAGTTGCATTTCTGCATCGCCTTTTACCCCAATAGCATTGGCGCTGATCAATATATCATTTGCGTCAAATTTATCAAGATTGTCTATGGCTTGCTGGTAATCTTTCTTTTGGTAGTAGGAAAGGCCCAGGTAATAATTGGCTAATTTTCCGGCAGGGGCCCAGCTATATTGATCGGCAATATCCTGGAAGCCGAGGCCGGCTCCATCTCCTTTAATAGCCTTATTTGCAGAAT
>JABDCH010000043.1 GCA_013288205.1 Bacteroidota bacterium
CTATTTTATAGAGCCCTTGCACTTCGCCGGCTACGTGCGACAAAGAAACATTATCAAAATCTTCTACACTGTTGACCGTTTTAAAATAAGTGGATTCGGCAAAAATCTGCACCCTCCCCGATTTAAATACAATTTTCTGAATGGTATTCTTATAGACCGAATTCACCAGGTCTTCATTCGGATACGAAAATTTCACCGCATCGGGTGTTACTTCCTTTACCGAGCAGGCAATACGTTCATCATTGGAATAGATGGTATCGTATTGTGCAAACGCACGCTGGCTAAAGAAAATCAAGAGGAAAATAAAGGGTATCTTTTTCATGTTAAATGATACTTTACCGAACAAAAGTAAATAAATAGCTAATGTCCTGATTAAGTCAGTTACAAGAAATTAGGCGTTTCCATATTTTTTTTAGCTTTGTCCAACGAAATAATCTCTGAATTAACAAAACATATAACCTCATGAAAAAAACAATTGCTTTATTATTTGCTTCTGCAGGCCTGGTTGCAGTTAGTTATGCTCAACAACCTCAGCTTACTAAAAAAGAAGCGGGTAAAATATTAGAAAAAGCGTGGACCGCCGTTAAAAAATCGGATACTGCCAGTTTTGTCAAGTTATGGGTATTGGATGATAAACAATGGCCTTATCACGGAGGGCAAAAGTTTGAAGCGAAGGATGTTCAAACCAACTTCAGAGATTTCAGAAGCTATTTCGACTCTGCATTGAAAGGCAATTTAAAATTGGAAAATGTGGAATGTGATACCATTGAACACAGTGACCCGCATTACGATTTTGCCAAATATTACATTAAAGCCTCATTCAGCTACAGCAAGAGCCATAGCAGGGGTTTTGGATTCTACATGGATTATGTAAATAAAGAATGGCTTATACGTTTCTCGCCTGACTACTCTGACGTAACCAAGGGCAAGAAATAAGGAGACCTAAGTTTACCTAAAAATAAACGGTAATATCAATGTGCCCCCAGCCATGATAGTTGCCGTTTATTATTTCATTACTGATGTGCGTTACAGAATAAGTGACCGAAGTCTTTTTATAAGAAAGACAAATACCATACGAATCGCCTAACACAACGGGGTTTATTTGCTTGTAGCTGAGTGTATACATGCTGTTATGGGTGAATAAATCGCCCTGCATGGTACCATTGTAAGCTACACCCTCCACCCAGCCCTGCACAACGGCATAAAGTTGGAATGCGGTTGTATGGTTGGTTAAAAAATACGATTGCATCTTACCTAAATGGAATGTAATGCCTGCAAACGCATAATCGTATACCGTGCCTGCATTCATCTGCCCAACTGCATCCACATCAACAGCGGTATCGGTATATAAAGCCTTTTCGTAACGCAACTTATAGTTTACCATCAAGCCCGTCCCAATTTGATATTGCCATCCATCGGGCTGGGTATTGCCGGGCACGGCACTGTGTATGGCTTTTTGCTCCTCCTCGCATTCGGCGCAAGATCCTATTGCGCCTATATCCACTTCAGATGTCAACAATTGTTTTTTATAATAATTGGCAGATGTTTTATAATGGCCCAGGTAAACATATCCGGCAAAGGGACGGTCGCCATAAAGTATGGTATTGCTGGTGATGCTGGTAGGTGTAAAACAATCTTGCACGGCAGATAATCCATATTGCACAGTGGAATTATTTAACCGGGGCAATAACCACATGATAGGCGAATACCGGAATACAGGATTAACTGCTTCCAGCTTTATACCCTGGGTATAATAGTCGTCTGTCTGCGTAAAAAAATCATTTTCGTAATTCAGGCGGACAAACTTATTGGTGCTTATTTTTACACCTGAACTATCCTTTTGCGCAAAAGCGCATGGCATTAAAATACCTGTGAAAAATAAAATCGCAAGGATGTGCCTCATACCACAATGTACGAAGAATGGGGCACAAAAGGATTTTATCTTACTTCTGAATGACCAATTTACCTTCTCCCTGCAAATTCCCATTTTCAGTCAATACTCTATATAAGTAAACACCGTTGGGCTGAGAAGAGAGATTTATTTCGTAGTCATGCTGAACTTGTTTCAGCATCCCATTATATACCCTTGCTCCTAATACATTATATACCTCTATAGTTTGTGTTCCCGAAACAATCCCGATGGCCATCGGGACGGGATGAATGAGCGCTAACGCAAAGACTCCATTGTTTGGGTTGGGATATACTTTCACCATTTCACTTTCACCTTTCATCTCATTCACTCCGGTACATATTTCAGCAATAATTTTAAAGGAATCGGTAACCGAACAACCAAAGCTATTAGAAACGGTTACATATATGGTGGTGTCGTTGTTAATATGAAATATGCTGACGGAAGTCTGAGTTTTACCATTATCCCATATATATTTATATTGAAGCCCTCCACTTACATTAAGGGTATCTCCGCTTCCTTTGCATACTTTAGATGTACCGGTAATTACTGAGGTTGGGAGCGGCAATACAGTAACTTTTATAGTGTTGGTATACTGCGTTACCCCCTGTTTGCTTGTAACAGTGTAGGTTGTGGTAGATGAAGGACTTACATATATGCTATTCTTAGTTGCGCCACCCGGGCTCCATTTATAGGTAGCACCGTTTAATCCATTAAGAGACAACAGGGCGCTATCTCCCTTGCATACCGTATCGCGAATGGCAACTACGGTTGCAACAGCTGTATCGAAAGCAAAAATAATTCCGGCTTTGCTAAGTCCTCCAAGGGCAGTTGCGCCCCATAAGGTATTTCCTACAAGTGTTAGTGAGCCTTCTGGATTGGAACCGTTTAAACCGCTGAAATTATACAGATCTTTATACCGGGTGCCATTTGTATCCATTGAAAAAATGCAACCACTGTCATTTGATCCTCCGTAATAGGTTGTTCCAAATAATGTATTCCCCGAAAGCACTAATGAGCCTCCTGCATACTCAGGCTGGGCGCCATTTGGTCCTGTGAAATCAAATCTGTCATTATAACTATAACCATTCGTATCAAGCAAAAAAACTAAACCAAATCCATTTGCTCCCCCGTAAGCAGCGGCACCATATAATATACCCGCACCATTATAGGTTAAAGCACCGTAAGGTTCTGATCCATCTATGTAACCAAAGTCATAAAGGTCTCTATAGTTACTTCCATTCACATTCATAGAGAACACATTGCCATAGCTATTAATTCCTCCTGTTAATGTAGTCCCGTATAATTTGCCCTTTATTAGTGTTAGCGCAAGAGGATATCGACCATCAGAACCACTAAAATCGTACATGTCTTTATATCCGCTACCATTGGTATCAATCGAGAATACACATCCATCTTCATGGACTCCTCCATCGGCTACCCCATATAATGCGCCTAAATTATAGACCAATGAATTGTAAGGATTTTTACCATTCGGGCCGCTAAAATCAAAGATATCCTTAAAGTTTTTCCCATTGGTGTCAATAGAGAAAATACAGCCACTGTCATGTGCTCCCCCCGCATTGGCTGTGCCATATAGTACGCCCGATACTACAGTTAGCGGGCTATTTGGCCCCATTCCATTTTTGCCGTTAAAATCAAAGAGGTCTTTGTAGTGAGTGCCATCCGTACGAATGGAAAAAATACAGCCACTATCATTTATTCCACCATAATATGCGGTTCCATATAATACATTTCCCGAAAGCGTTAATGAGCCGAAAGGTTCAGAACCATTGTAACCATTGAAATTTAGAACATCAGCATATTGAGCCTTTGTTATTCCTGTTCCCAGGCAAATTGATACAAGTAATACAAGTATATTTTTTTTCATAGTGTTTTTATCTTTTACAAAGATATTAAAAACCCTATAAAAGGAATTGGAAATTAAGGCCTTCTTATTTTTGAATGACCAATTTGCCTTGTCCGAGCAAATCCCCAGTTTCCGTAATAACCCTATACAGATAAATCCCGCTTGGCTGATTGGATATATTAATTGAAAGTGGAGAATTGAAAGTGGAGAATTGGGAATATACTTTTTCGCCGAATATATTATATACGTCTATTCTAGAAAGCGATGGCCTCACTTCACTTGCGATGACGAAAGTGAATTGGCCATTGCTTGGATTGGGGTAAGCACTAACTCTTTGCAGGGTATTTATATTTTCAACCGATGCGGTACACAATGAATCGGATAATACATGTACCATCCATACGGAACTGTCAGAAAAACATTGATTGGATGCTTCAACCGATATTCTATAAACTCCGGCAGTAGCAAACTTAACCTTGAGTATATTATTAATTGCACTAAAATAACTTTTTCCATATACCCTCCAAGTATAGCTGGTGTTACTATCAATTTGAACAGCGTACACACCTGTATCACTAAGACAAATTGTTGTTGGCCCGGTTTTTATAACATCAGGAGGGCCAATAGAAATAATTGGATCAGGCAACGAAGCTTTATTTCCGAGACATCCAAAGCTATTTTCCTGGCAAGTTATAACAAAAGTGTCAGCTCCTTGCGGGTACAAATTAATGGGGTTTGTAGCTACTCCTGCAAAAGTGTATATTCCATGTGTTTTATCCGTTTCCCACCACGTATATGCTGAACCCTGGCCAATGTTATCAGGGTGTGCCGTAATATTAATGAAAGTTCCCACACAATATGGTCCCGGAGAGGGATAGACAGTAAGGTACATGCTGTCTGCAGGCTCTCCAATTGAAATATGAACAAGTGTACCTAAAGCACTATCAGGAAAACTGGAACTATCTGCAATAATCCGGGCATAGTACAGTCCTGCGCCAATGCCATACTTATTTAACGTATCGGAGCAAGGAACATGCAAAAGCATCTTTCCGCTGGTTGTATCAGTAACTACACCAAACAAGCCTGTATTAAGAATAGTAAAACTAACAGGGCTCAAACTATACCCAATTAATTGCACTTCAAATTTGTTACCTGCCTTGTATTGTACATGGGAATCAAACTCATGTGTTTTATAATTGATAGTGTCGGAATACCCGTTTATTTGCTTCGCACAAGATTGTACGCATGCTTTTATATTTTGCTCTTCATTGCTAAGTATATCACAATGCTGGATACAAAAGGGGCCCCACTCTGCATACACCTTACCCGGTGTTGTACATATAACGCTTACATAATAATGGCATCCCGTACTAACTGTCAATGGGATTAAACCCTCTATATCGGCGGGAGGATACGTATAGTCCGCGTTGTTAATAAAAGTGCCAATTGTATCAATTTTAGCTGTTTTCCCTATCGAATCTATTAGCTCCGCATAATATATATTTAGAGCATTATATGCACCTGTTGAGGTAAATGGCACATCTATGGTGCTTCCTGCACAAACAGGGCTGCTATCAAGCGTTGGTGGAGGTTGATAGGTAGTAATATCTGGTGTTTGACTTAAATGATGGAGATCGGAATACTGAGCCATTACTGGTACCAGCCCCATGTAGAATAGGGAAATAATTAAGATGTAAATTCTCTTCATGTTCTTTCTTTTAATTCAAAGGTACAGATATAAATACTTCTGTCAATCTAAAATTATTATATGGTTGGTTTGACTTATTAAATGGCGGATTTGGGATACAAATTGGCTTTTAAATTTGTAAAGGCGGATGTAATGAATTATACTTGGTCATAATTCATCACTCATAATTCATAATTAACTACGCTTTCTTCCCTCCGCCAAATTCCATCAAATAACTCTTAATGAAATCATCCAGTTCACCATCCATTACCGATTGCACATCCGATGTTTCATGCCCGGTACGTAAATCTTTCACCATTTTATATGGGTGCATTACATAGTTTCGAATCTGTGAGCCCCATTCAATAGACTTTTTATTGCTTTCAATGGCTTCAACGGCCTCCATTTTTTTACGTAATTCACGTTCATAAAGCTGAGACTTCAACATTTTTAATGCTGTATCTTTATTCTGCATCTGTGAACGGCTCTCCTGGTTTTTGATAATGATTCCAGATGGTTTATGATACAGGCGTACTGCGGTTTCTACCTTATTCACATTCTGCCCGCCTTTGCCACCTGAACGAAAGGTTTCCCATTCGATATCGCCCATGTTTATCTGAATATCTATGCTATCATCAATCAAGGGATAGACGTACACACCCGCAAAGGAAGTGTGCCTTCTTGCATTTGCATCGAAGGGGGAAATACGAACCAATCGATGCACACCATTTTCTCCTTTCAAATACCCAAAAACGTAATCTCCTTGTATTTCCAAAGTCACCGACTTGATGCCTGCTGCTTCACCATCTTGCTTATCGAGTTCTTTCACTTGATAGCCGCGCTTTTCAGCCCACATGATATACATGCGCATAAGCATATAGGCCCAGTCCTGGCTTTCGGTTCCACCCGCACCGGAATTGATTTCCAATACAGCATCCAGATGATCTTCTTCGGAGCCCAACATATTGCGGAACTCCAGTTCCTCAATATGCTTCATAGCATCCTTGTAATTGACTTCTACCTCCTGTTCAGTAGCACCTTCTTCTTTAAAAAAGTCATACATAACCAATAGGTCATCCACGCTCTTTTGCATGTTAGCAAAGGCTTCCGTCCAGGTTTTAAGTCCCTTGATTTGTCTTAATAGTTGCTCCGCCTTTTTTGGATCATTCCAAAAATCGGCAGCTTGGCTTGTAGCCTCTAATTCCGCGATTTTAGTTAACTTTTCTTCGATGTCAAAGATGCCCCCTCAGCACGTCAAAGCGCTCCTTCGCTTCCTTCACCTGTTCATAGGTAATCATATATTGAATTAGTTATAAGTTATGAGTTATGTATTCTTGTCATTCTGAACGCAGTGAAGAATCTAATATCATTAAGATATTTCGCTTCGCTCAATATGATAATTAACGTGTATTAATAAATATCGGGATAGGTAGATGGATTCGCCTCATTCATTATGCTGTACACAGCATCTACAATATCATCTACACTGGGCTTGGAAAAATAATCTCCATCCGAGCCATAGGCAGGACGGTGTTCCTTACCCGTTAATGTTTTCGGTGCAGAATCAAGATACGCATAACCACCTTGCTCTTCCAATACCTTTTGCATCATATAGGCCGATGCTCCTCCCGGCACATCTTCATCAAGGAACAATACCCGGTTTGTTTTTTGAAGTGATGTCACAATCATGCTGTGAATATCGAAAGGTAACAACGTCCTCACATCTATTATCTCGATAGATATATTAAAGGCCTCGAGTTGTTGCGCCGCTTCCACAGCCATCCGGCAAAGCGGACCGTAGGTAACAACAGTAACATCTTTTCCTTCCCGTATTATTTCAGGTACGCCAAGCGGGAGTTTAAACTCACCCATATTGGTTGGCCTCTTTTCCTTGAGGCGGTAACTGTTGAGAGGCTCTATTATCAAAGCAGGCTCGTTCGATGCAAGGAGTGTGTTATAAAATCCAGCTACCTGGGTCATGTTACGGGGAACACACACATATATTCCCCTGAGTGAATTCAACACCATACCCATCGGGGAACCACTATGCCATATACCTTCTAACCTATGCCCGCGAGTACGCACAATAACAGGTGCGCGCTGGGTTCCGACAGTGCGATAAGCAAGGGTAGCCAAGTCATCGCTCATAATTTGCAATGCATAGAGGAGGTAATCTAAATATTCTATTTCAGCAATGGGGCGCAATCCGCGCATAGCCATACCTATAGCCTGACCTACTATGGTTGTTTCTCGAATGCCGGTATCGAATACACGTTCTTCGCCATATTTTTTTTGCAGGTTTTCAAGCCCCTGGTTCACGTCGCCCAATTTGCCTACATCTTCTCCAAATACCAATACTTGCGGGTATTTAGCAAGAATAGCATCAAAATTATCGCGGAGTATTTCGTGCCCGTTTACTTCTGTTTCTTCTGCATCATAAACAGGTTTTTCTTCCGCAACATTTATCGCATCAGATGTATATAACAATGTATCGTAACGTTTTTCATTTTTTGCAGCAAATTCATTATTCAATTGCAACAGCTCATCCCGTTCAGCTATTTTTTCATTGCGTGTAACCCGCAACACATTTTTTATAGCCGATACTATATCGCGGCGCAATGGCTCTTTCAGTTTTTGCAGTTCAGTGGTGATTTTTTCCACTTGTTCTTTTTCTGCTGAAGCAGCCGAAAATTTTTGCAAAACCTCCAATGCTTTTGACTGGTCCTGCTTTATTTCATCCAAATATTCCTTCCAGGCCCTGTTCTTAGCATCTTTCACATCGTTTTTAGCCTGCTCATCAATCTTCGATAATTCATCTTCTGTGGCAATGGCAAATTTCAATATCCATTCACGCATTTTTTTGATGCCGTCAAAATCTTTTTCCCATTGAAGCCTTTCAGTAGTTTTATAACGCTCATGTGAACCGGAAGTGGAATGTCCCTGTGGCTGTGTACATTCTTCTATATGAAGCAGCACGGGAACATGTTCCTTTCTGCAGAGTTGAGCCGCCTTTTCATAGGCTTCGCACAATGCAGGATAATCCCAGCCTTTTACTTTTATTATTTCATAGCCAGGGCTATTCTTATCGCGCTGCATACCTTTCAATGCCTCCGATATGCTGTTTTTTGTAGTTTGATAGGCAATAGGTACAGAAATTCCATAGCCATCATCCCAAACGGAAACCACCATAGGCACCTGCATAACGCCTGCGGCATTTATGGCTTCCCAAAACATACCTTCGGATGTGCTGGCATCGCCGATAGTTCCAAAGGCTATTTCATTTCCATTCTTGCTAAATTTTTCAAACTCCGCTTTTTGAAGGGCAGGAGTATTCCTGTATTGTTTTGATGCCATAGCCAATCCCAATAAACGTGGCATCTGGCTGCCTGTAGGCGATATATCGGAAGATGAATTATATTGTTCAGTAAGATTAGCCCAATTATTATCAGGGTTGATAGAACGGGTGGAGTAATGCCCACCCATTTGCCTTCCGGCCGACGAGGGCTCTGCATTTAAATTAGCGTGTGCATATAACCCGGCAAACCATTGCTGAACGGTAAGCATATTTTTGGCAAACATAAAAGTCTGGTCACGGTAATATCCCGAACGGAAATCGCCCGGCATAAATGCTTTAGCCATGGCAACCTGGGCAATTTCTTTTCCATCGCCAAATATTCCGAATTTGGCTTTGCCTTGCAATACTTCTTTGCGGCCCAGTATACTTGCTTCGCGGCTTTCAACAGCAATGCGGTAATCCCGCATAACTGTTTCTTTAAATTCAGCAAATGAAAGTTCGTTATCTGAATGGGTACTCATGGATGCTGTTTTTTTAGAAGATGTTCCTGTTAATGGAGCTTTCTCTGGCATGGTGAGGTCGTGTTTATATGAAAAGGCAAACTTACTTAATTTGAGGTAAAGTGACAATAATTTAGGTTAAGTATACAGGAAAAAATACCATTTAACACCCTAATAAGTATAACATTGGTAGATTTGTGCAACGTTTAAAACCTGAATATGGATTATAGAACAATAGGAATTATTGGTTCCGGAACTATGGGTAGCGGCATTGTGCAGCTTGCTGCTGTTTCGGGATGTGAAGTAGTAATGTTCGATGCCAACATATCGGCAACTCAAAACGCTTTTGAAAAGATAAAAAAGACTCTTGCGACCCTGGTTGAAAAGAAAAAAATAAGCGAGGAAGATGCCCGGCATTCCATATTGAGAATAAAAATCGGAAATTCATTGCACGATTTTAAGGACTGTGATTTAGTTATCGAAGCCATTGTTGAAGACCTATCCGTTAAGAAAGAACTCTTTAAATCTCTCGAAGAAGTTTGCAAACCAAGTTGCATATTGGCGACCAACACATCTTCCATTTCGATTACTTCTATTGCATCGGCTTGTAAAAATCCGGCCAAGGTTATCGGTATTCACTTTTTCAATCCGGCGCCTATCATGCCGCTGGTAGAAATTATTCCCGGGCTGGCAACGGACAAAAATATAACTGCAAATGCAATTGCCATTATCCAATCATGGAAAAAAATAACCGTTCTGGCAAAAGATACCCCTGGCTTTATTGTAAACAGGGTAGCACGTCCTTTTTATGGAGAAGCTATTCGCATATACGAAGAAGGTATTGCTGACTTTGCAACCATAGATTGGGCCATGAAGGAACTAGGCGGATTTAGAATGGGCCCTTTTGAACTAATGGATTTTATTGGGAATGATGTAAACTACAAAGTAACCGAAACCGTTTGGCAGCAGTTCTTTTACGATGCCCGCTACAAACCATCGCTTACGCAAAAACGCCTATTTGAAGCAGGCTTTTGGGGTAAAAAAACTGGAAGAGGATACTACAATTATGCTGAAGGAGATATACAACCCGAAGCAACAAAAGACGAAAAAAAGGGCAAAGAAATTTTGATGAGGATACTCTCCATGCTGGTGAATGAAGCATACGAGGCATTGTACTATGGCATTGCAACATGCGAAGACCTTGAAACAGCCATTACCAAGGGTGTAAATTATCCAAAGGGGCTTATTCAATGGGGGGAAGAATTAGGATTGAACAATGTGCTGAAAACCCTGGATGATTTGAATACGACATATAAGGAAGAGCGCTACAGACCGAGCCTGCTTTTAAGAAAAACGGCATCTGAAAAATGAAAAAATGGACGCTGATATTATTCCTATTTATTTGTGCCTGTCCTATAATGGCTCAAAATAGTAGTGATGATATGTCTGCCATCCAATCGCACATTAGTTATGCAGAAGCATTACGAAGTTCCACGGTAAATAATCATCCTAAAATTCAAAAAACATATAACCCGGGGAAATTGCTTTTGTATTTACCCCTTTATGGGTACCAACGTATAGTGTCAGAACAAGTTTCGGCAAGTTGCTGCTTCGAACCTTCCTGCTCGGCATTTTCCATCCTTTCCATTAAAAAACTGGGAATATTAAAGGGGCTTTTTCTTACCGCCGACCGCCTGACCCGGTGCAATGGCGCTGCAGACTTAGAAGCCGAACCATATTTATATGACCCTGTTAAAGCAAAAGTGATTGATGAGCCGGAAATGTACAAATCTATTCATTAGGTTATTTTTATTACTCTTTCCTTTTGCCGTCACGGCTCAGAGCATCCGGCTCGATACGTTAGCATTTTACCATCACCTTGCTGAAAATAATTTGCAGCGTGAACAAATTGCATTCAATAATTTATGGATAAAGCAACGCATCCATGATAGGACATTTACCGATAGCATGTATTTAAATAACGCAGTGCTTTATTACAAGTTGAATTTAATGGACTTGTCGGATATTGACCTGGCAATGGTTTCGGGGACTAATTTTAACCTACACTCGGAGCAGCTTTATATTTCCATGCTGATAATCCATTCAAGGCTAGATGAGGTGCAAAATATACTCGATAGTCCGAGTAACGGTTTTACAAAGAGAACACGCAATGATGCTCAATTATCTGTAAATATGCTACTGCGAAAAAACATAGTTATTGACACAACCCGATCAACTTATTCCACCCAGATAAAAGAAATTGCTGAACACTATGAACAAGCGCCACACCATTCCCCGGTTCTGGCAGGCTTGTATTCTGCTGCTGTCCCCGGTTTGGGCAAATTATACCTGGGCTATAAATACCAGGCACTAAGTGCATTTATGGTCAATATGCTTTTAGCCGGTCAATCAGCTGAATCATATGCCCGTGCAGGACCCCGGAGTTTTCGGTTTATTGCATCCACCACATTATTTGGTTTTTTTTACGGAGGAAATATTTTGGGCAGTATCCTTTCGGCAAAAAAACAAAGGCATGATTATTATAAACAACTCGACCATGAGATATTGGATTTTCACACTACTATTGTCGGCAAGCCTCTTTACTAAAGGCCAGTCGAACGACAGCCTTGGGAATGCATTATTGAATGCTGAAATGCACTTTTGGCAAGCCGGTAATGATTCTACCAGGTATAATGCTTTACTGCTAAAAGTGTATATATACCGCCGGGCCGGGTTATACCACCAGGCCATTAATGAAATTGATAGGAGTCGATCGTACGCGCTAACCGTAGACGAAAAAAGCCAATTAAAATATGAGGAGCTGCTGAACAGTTTTTTAAACAATGATTATGGTTATTGCACCACATTCCGTTTCGATAGTAACGAAGGAACAAACTATGCAAAACAAATTGAACTTATGCAGCTCTATTCTCTGAATGAATTGCAAAATTGGACGAACTGTAAAAAGCAAATGCTTGCCTACCTGGATAAAACAGATACAATAAAAACAAAAGAGATATTGAACCTGCCTGAAACATACCGGCATAAGGACCCTGCCAAAAGCAAGCGTTTATCAGCTTTTCTACCGGGGCTTGGCGAAATTTATGCAGGGTATCCTGCTAAAGGCATTACTTCATTTCTTTTAAATGCAGGTTTTTTAGCATTCACGGGCTACAATATATATTATCACTATTATATAACTAGTGTTTTCTCGGGCTTCCTTCCTGTTAGTAAATTTTACGGAGGCGGCAAACGATTAAGTACTAACCTGGCCGACCGCCATAATGACCAGGAGATAAATAAAATCAAAAGGCTATATAGTAACGAGATACTCGGTATGGTAAAATAGAAAAGCCCCTTAAAAAAGGGGCTTTCATATACTTTATCTTTTAAAAGGCTTATTGGAAATCGAAACGTGCCAGAGTATATTTTTTGGCATCCGGAACTCTCCAGAAGCAGCAATTACCCTTAGTGCCCATAGCAGGCACCACAAATTCATGATCATTTACTTTAAAAGCCAACTTGGGTTCAAGTATATTTTTTGCGTCTTTATTTGAGAAAATAGCATTCTTTGTATATATACCCGACTCGGATAATTCAATCAGCACCGCTACAGATTTGATGGGATTCCCCATTCCTTGTACATGTTTTTCGTTAGGGTCTACTTCCGGTCCGACATTTTTGGGGTTATCATTATAAATAAAATACATCTTATCTCCATGAGTTGACATAAAGAACGAGCTATAAATTCCATTATCATCTTCAGATGCCTGGCGTTTAGGAATATTTGCATACCACTTTATAGTGCCATCAGGGTTGACATTAATTACCAGAATATTATTCCTTACAAACACAACATGGGTTTCCATATGACCACCACCATGAGGATTTGCTACCCATTCAGTAACGGTATACGTATCACGGTATTCGGAAACAAGCATAGCCCCCCCATCTGTTTTTCTTACAAACTTAACCAAGGTAAAGTTATTGGAAAGCCCTTTACCTTTATTGGCATCTTTCTGACTCGTGATATCAGCTATAAAATCGTGGTCGAGCGCCTTTAGACCTGTAGATGAAATTTCTTTTGTCTTTTTGTTTATACGGAAATAAAATATCCCGTCTATCTGGCCGGTAGAGTATTGTGTGTTTTTTACATTACCATAAAATCCTGAACAAATGATATAGTTGGAATCATCTACATTGTACGCAATGTCTGTTATAGCTTTTTGAGGCAACTTCAAATCGTAGGTAGTTACATCGCCCGAACCGTGGGGGTCTATTGCCAGCAATTGGAAAAAATAACTGGCTTCTCCTTTAGTTTTATCATCTTTTTGTTTAACATTCTTTGCTATCATATATACAATGCCATCATTAGAAAGAGCAATTTCTTCTATAGGAACAATGAAATATTTAAAGTTATTGGGTAATGCTACTTGTGCATTATCTACTTGATTCAGGTTTTCATCATATATCTGGAAGCCGAATTTTTCTCCAGAATATTTTTCAAAAGGAGGAATATCTACAATCAGAAACTTGGTGGAATCTTTCGATACTACAATATCAAATCCCCCATCGTTCGACCTATTTTTTGCAGATAAAGAACTTATTTTTTTCAATCCGCCAATAAGATTCCCATCAACGCCGAATTCTTCCATGTAAAGAACATTGCTCTTGGTTGATTTATCATATTGGTTTACGCATACATATGCCTTATTTTTTAAGAAAAGCATTTTATCAAAAATGTAGTCCTTTGGTATCACATCAGTACCTTGCGACTCCCTACCAATGATAGTAGCTGTGCCATTGATTTGCAAATCATCCGGAGAATAACGGGTAATAGTTACAGTCTTTCCGCTTTTTATATATCCCAACAAGTTACCACCTCTTTCACCCAAAAGATTAATGTTTGAACCTCTTTTGATAGGATTTGGTTTTCCCCAATAAACATTCACTTCACTACTTTGTGAATAGCTTGCGACGGAAATAAATAAAAGGGCTGTAATAATAGTAGTCGTTTTCTTCCTCATGATAGTCAGATTATTATTTTTATACTTTTGGGGGCAAAACTAATAAAATATATTATATTCCAAAAAATGCTAAAAAAAATATTGTTTTTTATTTCAATGAATTTTTATATATTGGCAAATGGTCAGAATAATGGAGCTACTATCCATGTCTTCTATCCTTCGAAAGAAACCCTCCCGCCATCCTCGGCCCAACAGGATACCATGCGCCACACCGATAAAAATTGCATTAAATGGAATTGGTCTGTGCTTACGCGCGGCGAGTTCCTCCTTGATTATGAGAGATACCTGGGAGGCAATTTTACCCTGGAGCTTGGAATAGGAGTTACTTACGAAGATTTCCTGTTCGAGGCAACATATAATTCAACCAGCGGCGATTTTTCCACAAACCCCAATTATGGCTCTCCATCCCCAGGACTGGGAGGCGAAGCCGGGTTAAAATATTATCTTACAGGATACGATAACATGGAAGGGCTTTTTCTTGAAGCAACTATTAGCTACAGGCCATACTCGTATTCCAACGCTATTTTTAAACCTGCCACAGGGTCTGTTATACCGGGCTATGACTTTCTCGATGAACAATTTAAATTCGGATATTCTGAATCACATTTGCTAACCAATTTAATAACTGAATTCTATGTAGGCGTGGGTTTTCGCAATGCTACTATAGCAAGTTATGAAGAAGAACTGGTGCCGGGTCCTACCAAAAATAGCCAAACTACTATCTATGTTCCACAAACAACCCATGTAACTTATTTCCAGTTTTTGTTGGGTTTCAAATTAGGAGTTCCCTTTTAATCAAATAAAATTATAAGACTTTTTATACTTTTGCGGCCATTATTAAATAACCCTAACAACTTTTAGGATGATAAAAAAAATACTTCTTGTTCTTTTTGTAGGACTGTCTATATGCTTAAACGCGCAGAACAATGGTGCCACTATCCAGGTTTTTCATCCTAACCAGCAACAAGGAGGCTACCAACCGGTAACCAAGGCACATAAAGATTCTATGCGATACATGGATAAAAACTCCATTAAATGGAATTGGTCTCTGCTTACAAGAGGTGTTTTTCTTATTAACTACGAAAGATATATCGGCGGCAATTTTTCTATTGAAATAGGTGCCGGATTAACATACCGCGATTTTTTATTTGAATTTACCAAATCGCTGGGGGGTGATACCATTAAGGGATTCTCGGGCAATACGGATATATCTGACTTTGGTTCGGCGAGCCCAAAAGAATGCGGCGAGGCAGGGTTGCGTTATTATCCGAGCGGATATGATAACATGGAAGGCGTATACCTGGAAGCAACTGTAAGTTACCGCTCCTATTCATTCCCTAACCCTACTTATCAGCCTGTGGTAGGAGGAAGCGGTTACGTGCCCGGTTATAATTTTTTAGATGAACAATTTAAATTTGGATATGTTGCGTCTTCCTGGGCCAGCGATATCACAGGCGAGTTCTATGTGGGAATAGGCTGGCGAAATGCTACCGTTAATACATATGAAGATGCGACGTATCTTGTTAATTACACTCCGGTTTACGGTTATAAACCCATTACGCTCCACCTGGATTATCCACAATTCTTACTTGGATTCAAATTGAACTATTCCTTTTAGCTTTGGGCATAAAGGAGATGTATAGTTCACCAATAACTTTGCACTTCATTTTATTTTCATTAAGATTCAATATCTTTGAAAAATAATTTTAATTATGCAAACACATCCCCTAAGGCTTTTGCTACCAATAGCAATCCTACTATGTACTATTAGCTCCTGCGTTGGACCCGCGTATGTTGAAACCACTCCACCACCTCCTGACTATTCCCAAGCACCGCCTCCCCCGCCCCAACAACCTTATTATTCTGACCAGCAAGCTATCCAACCCGATGCTACAGCTCCTGTAAGCTATCAAACATTCTACAATGAATTAAGCCCCTACGGCCAATGGATAAACACACCCGATTATGGCTATGTATGGACCCCGGCCGCAGGCCCCGATTTTCAACCCTATGCCACATCAGGGCATTGGGTGCTTACCAACTATGGCTGGACATGGGTTTCGGATTATAGTTGGGGATGGGCACCTTTCCATTATGGTACCTGGGACTTTGACGGAACCATAGGCTGGTTCTGGATACCGGGTTATCAGTGGTCGCCTGCATGGGTAAGCTGGAGAAGCGAACCCGGCTATTACGGCTGGGCACCGTTAGGACCTACTTATGCAAACGTAGGCTATGCTAATTACTATTGCCCGCCAGAAAGATATGTGTTTGTAAGCGCTACCTATATAAACAGCCCTGACATGTCGGTATACTATGTACCACGTGCCCAAAATGCTACTTACTATGGGCATTCAGCCGTAGTTACAAATACGTATTACGACCACAATAGTAACAATACTTACTATGCCGGACCGCAACGCGAAGAAGTAGAAAGATATACCGGAAGACAAATACAACCAGCCGCAGTTACATCTGCCGCTACGCCAGAAAAAGCAGGTTACTCGGGCGGCCAGGTAACTATGTACCGCCCCCCGGTTGTTCGCCCTGATAATAATGCACCAGTAAGGCCCGCACCCCAAACCGTTTATGATAGAAACAATGTTACGCCTGTTACGCAACGCCAGGTGCTTACCCACCCTAACCAAGCAAGGGCAACTCCTTTCCAACCGGAAAATATACAACACGGTCAAAATAACCAGCAACCGCCTGCTAATAATGAATTTCATGCGACTGTACAGCAACAACAGCCTCAACAAAAACCGGCTATACAGCAACCAACGCAAGAGCGCCCGGTTCAACAGCAAAACCAGGTAGCACCCCTACAATCGCCACCTGCCAATAATCAATATCACGCGCCTATACAACAACAACGGCCCCAACAAAACCCGGTTGCTCCACAACAGCCACAAAACCACGCTCCGGTGCAACAATCACCTCAGCAAAGGCCGGGTATGCAGCAGCAACATTCGCCTGCCCAACAAAGACCGGTTAAGCCTCAGCCAAAACAGGCTAAACCTCAGCCGAAGCAAAACCAAACACAAGCTCCTGCAAAGGCGCAATAAATAATTGGTAAATAATCTTTTTTAAGTAAAAGTCCCGATTTAACTATCGGGACTTTTTAGTTTAATTCAACTCAAATTGCAGCTTACTTAAGCTGCGGTAAAGCCCATCCGTAATAAGCATCAGTTGCTCATGCGAGCCACTTTCTTTCAGTTCCCCTTTTTCAAGCACCAGTATAGTGTCTGCTTTGCGGATGGTAGATAGCCGGTGAGCAATTACAAACGATGTTCTACCTTCCATTAGTTTATCTAATGCCTCCTGTACCAGGCGTTCCGACTCTGAATCAAGTGAACTCGTGGCTTCATCCAAAATAAGAATAGCCGGATTCCTCAATACTGCTCTTGCAATAGCAATGCGTTGACGTTGCCCACCCGAAAGCGCTATGCCTCTTTCTCCCACAAGTGTATCGTATTTCTCTGGAAAACTCATAATAAAATCGTTGGCATTCGCTTTTCGGGCAGCTTCCATCACTTCTTCGTCGGTAGCATTATGCTTACCATATAGGATATTTTCTTTTATAGTACCGCCAAACAGTAATACGTCCTGCGGCACAAGCGCCATTTGTGACCTTAGTATAGAAAGAGGATATTCTTTAATATTTTTATCGTCTATGGTTATGGCACCACTAACAGGATCATAAAAACGGAGCATTAACTGTGTCACCGTGGTTTTTCCGGCACCACTGGGTCCTACAATGGCAATAGTTTCTCCTTTCCTTACGTTGAATGAAATACCATTTAATACATTAAAATCTTTACGGGAAGCATAGCTGAAATGTACATTATCAAAACTTACATCCCCTTCAATCTGTTGGCTTGCAGGAATAGCGCCTATCGCCTCTACAGCAACCTCTTCAACCGGCTCTTCCAAAATATCCATTAGCCGTTCCGTAGCTCCTATGGCCCGTTGAACAGAAGCATACAATTCCGCAATTCCGGCAAAGGAGGTTCCCAAAATGATAGTATAGATAAGAAATCCAACCATAGACCCGCTGGACAATTGTCCCTCTGCCACCAAAATAGATGCTCTCCATATAACCCCAATGATGGCGCCAAACATGCAAAAAATAATGAATGCAATAAAAGTGGCCCTTGCCTTGCCTCCTTTAATGGCCTGTTTAACGATGGCCTCAGTGCTTTTTTTATGTCGCAGGGTTTCAAAAAACTCATTAGCAAAAGCTTTTACCGTAGCTATGGCCTGCATAGTTTCTTCCACAATGGTATTGGATTGAGCGACCTCTTCCTGGGTTTGTTTTGATAATTTCCTTATGTACCTCCCAAAAAACACCGCAGCAACTGCCACAACAGGTACAATGGACAACATGACAAGCATAAGCTTAAAAGATAAAAAAGCAAGGGCCGTTACACCGCCGACAATTACAAGCACCTGACGAAGGAATTCAGCTATTGTAGTGGTGAACAAATCCTGCATCATGGTTATATCGGAGGAGATGCGGCTGGTTAGTTCACCAATCCTGCGTTGTGAAAAGAAGTTCATATGCAGTCTCACAAGCCGCGAATAGGTTGCCTGTCTTATGGCAGCCAATGTATTCTCAGTAACAAATACAAAAAGAATAACCCTGCAAAATGAGAATATAGACTGCAAAAAGATCAATCCGAACAATAAGGCAGCATATTTGTTTATGCCTTCAAATGACTTATGCACACCGGCATCAATCATGTTTTTAAGAAGCCACGGGAAGGCCAACACCGTTCCGGAGGTGAGCCCAAGGAAAACTAATCCAAATATATATCGTCCCCAGAAAGGTTTGAAAAACTTCAATACCCTGGCAGCTTTTTTAAACGATTCCTTGGAGATGCGTTTACTTTTTTTATCGTCTTCTTTCTTTTCCGTTGGGTCGTTTTTCATGTTTTTCTTGATCTGAGTGGTGCAAAGGTAGTAAAAGCACTGGTGAGTTATAGTATATAAAGAAAGGAGTGTTGAAGATCTGCCAACATAATTTAGTAGTTTAA
>JABDCH010000044.1 GCA_013288205.1 Bacteroidota bacterium
AAAACTTTTCCTACTTTTACACTTGCTTATGAACCATTTATTAAACGACGATACCATTGTGGCCCTGTCTACCCCACCGGGTGTCGGGGCTATTGGAGTGATACGACTTTCCGGACCAAAAGCCATTTCTATTACGGAGAAAATAATGCCGGGCATCACATTGGAAACGGCAGCTACACATACCCTTCATTTCGGAATAGTAAAAGATAGAAATACAGTGCTGGATGAGGCCGTAGTTGGGCTTTTTAAAGCTCCCAATTCTTTTACCCGAGAAGATGTGACAGAGATTTCCTGTCATGGTTCTCCTTACATCCTGCAAAAAGTACTGCAGCTAATCCTTAGCAAAGGGGCTCGCCTTGCCAAGCCGGGAGAATTCACCATGAAGGCCTTTTTAAACGGAAGGTTTGACCTCTCACAAGCGGAAGCCGTAAGCGATTTAATAGCTTCGGAAACGGAAGCAGCGCACCATTTGGCGATGAACCAGATGCGCGGAGGCTTCTCTAATGAATTAAAAACATTGCGTGAAGAGTTAATGAATTTTGCATCATTGATTGAGCTGGAACTTGATTTCAGCGAGGAAGATGTAGAGTTTGCCAACCGTGCTCAACTGCTCGCCTTGCTTGATAAGATAGAGAAAAAAATCAGCGCATTATGCGAATCGTTCCGGTTGGGGAATGTATTGAAGAATGGAGTATCGACTGTGATAGCCGGCAGACCTAATGCAGGTAAATCAACTTTGTTGAATGCCTTACTAAATGAAGAGCGCGCCATTGTAAGCGAGATACCCGGAACCACACGCGACACTATTGAAGAAACGCTCATCATAAACGGAATAGCTTTCCGCATGACCGATACAGCAGGAATACGCCAGGCGACAGACATAATCGAAAAAAAAGGCGTGGAACGCACTATGCAAAAAATTGAACAGGCTGCTATTGTTATGTACCTGTTCGACTTGGAAAATATGACCCTGCCGGAAGTATTGGAAGATATAAAAAGTCTGAAAAAAGATGAGTCCACTCCTATTCTGCCAGTTGCCAATAAGGTAGATACAGGCAATTATGCTGATACATTTAAGTCTATAGATGGACTGATTTTCATCTCTGCAAAAAATGGAAAAGGCATTGCCGATTTGAAAAAACAATTGTACGAAAAAGCATTACAAGGTAGAAATATCAGCGAAGGAGTTATATTAAGCAATGCCCGCCATTATGAGGCATTGCAAGCCACACTTAAGAATTTGCAAGCGGCTCAAAAAGGTATCGAGAAAAAATTGTCAGGAGAATTAGTAGCATCAGATATACGCTCTGCACTGAATCATTTGGGAGAAATTACGGGCGAAGTAACCACCGATGATTTATTGGGAAATATCTTCGGGAAGTTTTGTATTGGAAAGTGACGAAACGTGATGAGTATGAATAAATTCTAATCAAATGAGAAATCTATCAGGCTTCCTCTTGCTACTACTTTTAATCGGCTGTAACCAATCATCTAAACAGGCATATACTACTAAAGTAGCTCCTATTATCTACCAGGCCGGGAATGGAAATAGAATCGTTTTCTTGAATGATTATTACACCGATTACATTAATTCCCTAAAAGCTGGTGCTGAAAACCACGATAGTTTGTTCAGGAAAAAAATCCAAAGCCCTTGTAATACTTACTTTTCTAAATCTGAATATGCTCAATATTTAAGCACCTTATTTTATGTTCCCGATACAACTAACTTAGATGAAAGAATCTCTGAAATAAATAATAACCTGGATAAAATCGAAAAAATAATCTCATCTGCATTAGTCGAATGTCGTAAGTATCTAAAAAATGATAGTATAACTATATGTATTCAACCTTATGCCAATGTGGGAGGATATGCTGATACGATTATTAAGATTAGGGGAGGTAATACGGGCCTGACAGTGGGTAGTAAAGAAATCCTCCTTACTATTGATCCATCTGTAATATCGTGGAGGAATATGCTTGGAGAAACATTAGTACATGAATATAATCACGCATATTGGATAAAAATGCACTTTAGTGAAGAAGATGAGAGAAATATACTTTTGGATCTAATAAATGAAGGCAAAGCCGATTCCTATGCTCATTTCATTTATCCTTCTATTATTCCTATTTGGGATACGATATTGCCTAATAAAGAAAAAATCGCTTTCTGGAATCGCCTTAAACCGAAATTAAATAATACTGACCTCAATATGTATAGAAAAGTAATGTTTGGAGATAGGAGTGATTTAACTAATTATCCAATTTGGGGTGGTTACTGTTTAGGATACAGTATTGTACAATCTGCATTAAAAAATAACCCTAGCCTTACACCTCAAGAATGGTCAAATCTCTCTCCTGAAAAAATTTTAGAGATGAGTGACTATAAATAAGAGTATATTTTTACACAGGAAAGTGAAAGATGAATAAGGATAATTTAATTCAGTTTGTTCAAGGTGTATTGCCAATGAGTACCGGCAAAGCTGAGCAGTTGGTGGATAAATTTAAGCCGAGGAAAATCTTAAAGAATAAGTATTTATTGAAAGAAGGTGTTGTTTGCAACGAAACTCATTTTATTGAGAAGGGCATCCTGAGATCCTATATATATGATATAGAAGGCAATGATATAACAACTGCATTTAATTCTCCAAAAATGCACACTGCTGATTTTCTTTCCTTCTTTAAAAGAATACCTTCGAAAGAATATATACAGGCATTAACCGATTGTGAAACATGGTATCTTAGTTATGATGATATGCAGGAAAATTTTCATGCCATGCCTGAGTTTCGTGAATTTGGGCGGCTGAATATCATTAACCATTACGGCATATTGAAAGAAAGAATGTTGTCCATGATACAGGAAACCGCCGAACAGCGTTATGCCCATCTTATTCATTCTAATCTAGAGATCATCCAACATGTGCCTTTAAAATACATTGCCTCTTACCTGGGCATAACCGATACCTCATTAAGCAGGATAAGAAAGGAATTTGCAAAAAAATAGCTAATCTCATTTCTTGCCATTTGCCAAGTTCAGACCGGAGCATTCTCTCTTACTTTGTGCCATTAATTAATTCAATCAACAAAAATTATGGAATACTTAGTAGAAATGACACTCGCAGCACAGCCTAAAACACCGGAAGAAGGCATGAGTCTTATGGAGATTTATATATTGCCAACATTGGCAATTGCGGAAAAACTAAAAGAAGAAAACAAAATTATCTCAGGCGGACCAATAGTTGGGAAAATTGCCATTGCAATGATCGTAAAAGCGGATTCTGCAATAGAATTAGATGGTCTCATTAGCAGTTTGCCGGTTTGGTCAAGAATGCAGACAACCGTTACCCCTCTTACAAGTTTTACTGACAGGGAGAACATTGTCAGGCAACTTCTTGAAGCAGTAAAAGATAGAATAAATGGAAAAACATTCGTACAAGCATAAAATAAATTTAATCAACAAATAAAATGGCAAATTACGTATCAGCGATGCCCCTGTGGGCTATAGTTTTATTCATCGGAAGTTTTCTTTATTCTATTTTTTTCATAGCAAAACGGGCAAAGCAGGCGGCTATCAATGCCGGTATGGCATTAAACAAAGCATGGGCTATCCAGTATGGCGTTTTTGGGTTTTATGTTCTTTACTTTGCATACGTTTCCATACTTTCTTTAAAGGGCGTGCTTTCCGCCGCCGCAATGCCACCCAGAGTAGCAATTTTTACTACTTTACCATTGACCATCTTGCTGTTTTTAATTATCGGAAATACACGGTTATTCAAAAAACTACTCCGGTCTATTACATTAGAATCCCTTATTACCATCCATATATTCCGGGTTATCGGTGTGTTCTTTGTCCTTCTTTACTTCTACCACCTGCTTCCTGCGAACGTCGCTTTTTCAGGAGAAATGGGAGATATTATCACGGCCCTTTTAGCTTTTCCGGTAGCTAACATAGTTTCAAAAGGAAAGTCATGGAGTATAAAAGCGGTTTATGCCTGGAACATTTTTGGAATACTGGACATTGTTAACGTGCTTATTCTTGTAGCCATTGCTACACAGGACTCTATCCTCACCGGTAATCATGGGGTCCTGGAGATGACCATATTCCCATTCGTGTGGTTCCCTGCATTTGCCCCGGCAACCATATTATTCTTACACACGGCAGTTTTCAGAAAACTGCATCAAATAAAAACTGTGGAAACATCAAGTAGCCTATTGCAGTAGTAATCATCCGGCAAATAGTTAACTTTGCTTCCATACTTGAATTATGAAAGCAAAACTTAGAATAGTATCGCTCGAGGAATTAAACAAGATGCGCAAGAATACCATGCTTGATGGTCTTGGCATAGAAGTAACTGGTATAGGCGAAGATTACCTGGAAGCTACCATGCCTGTTGATGCGCGCACCCACCAGGTGTATGGCATATTGCATGGTGGGGCTTCGGTTGTGCTGGCCGAAACATTAGGCAGCATCGGCGGTATGCTTACGGTCGACCCTACACACTTTTATTGTGTAGGATTAGACATAAATGCTAATCACATAAAAGCGGTGAGAAGTGGCGTGGTTAAAGGGACTGCACGACCCATTCATACCGGCAGGAGTACACAGGTGTGGCACATCGAGATTAAAACTGAAAATGGGGAATTAGTCTGCATAAGTAGGCTGACGTTGGCTGTAGTGCCGATTGAAAAAAAGTAAGACCATGAAAATTCTCACAGCCGAACAGATACGGGCAGCCGATAGTTATACGATAACACATGAGCCCATTGTATCTATCGATTTGATGGAAAGGGCCGCTGAAGCTTGCACCAACTGGATTACAGATTTTTTTCCCACCGAAACAGCTTTTGTGATTGTTTGTGGTATGGGTAATAATGGGGGCGACGGGCTCGCGATAGCAAGGCAACTCATCACTATGGGATATACAGTGGAAACACATATCATTCCATTTTTCTCCAAAGCTTCGGAAGATTTTTCTGTCAATAAAAGGAGATTGGAAGAAACTCCGAAAGCTGTCATTAAAGAAATAAAAGAAGCTGATGATATCGCAATTGATATACGTGATGAGAATATTGTGATTATTGATGCCATACTGGGTTCAGGTTTATCAAAGCCAGTGGAAGGTAAACTGGCAGAGGTCATTCAAAAAGTAAATTCACTGAATCTTCCCGCAATCGCTATTGATATTCCTTCGGGGCTTGCTATGGATGACAATACTTCTTTCGATAAAAAGAACATCATCCGGGCAAGTTTCACACTCACATTCGAGACTCCTAAGCTTTCTTTTCTCTTTGCCGATAATGCTGAATTTGTAGGTGAGTTTTCCATTTTAGATATTGGTATTGACAAACAACTCCTGGCAGAACAACCATCATCCAATAATTGGGTAACGGAAGATATGGTTGCTCACATGCTAAAGCACCGCGCCCGGTTCTCCCACAAAGGAACTTTTGGTCATGCACTATTGATAGCAGGAGGATACGGTAAAATCGGCGCTGCCGTATTATGCGCTAAAGCCTGTTTGCGCACTGGTACAGGGTTATTGACTACACACATCCCAAAATGCGGATATGAAATTATGCAAACATCTGTGCCCGAAGCGATGGTGATGGTAGATGACGATGAGAAAGAGTTTTCAGGGATAAAAGATATTTCCAACTACAATGCTATAGGTATCGGCCCGGGAATTGGCACCGCTGAACAAACTGCAAAGGGATTGAAAATATTGATACAACAGGCTTCCGTTAATATGGTTCTCGATGCGGATGCTCTGAACATTCTTTCGGAAAATAAAACATGGTTACCCTTTTTAAAACCCGGAACTATTATTACTCCACATCCCGGAGAGTTTGCAAGATTGGTGGGTAAGTCAGACAGCGCTTTTGAAGCTTATACCAAGCAACGTGAGTTTGCAATTAAGTATCGCATTTATGTAATACTGAAAGGAGCCTTCACTGCCATCGCAACTCCTCAAGGAGAAGTTTATTTTAACTCCACAGGCAACCCTGGAATGGCTACCGGTGGTAGTGGCGACACCTTAACAGGTATTATACTTGGACTATTGGCGCAAGGATATTCACCAAAAGAAGCATCCATATTTGGAGTATATCTACACGGGCTTGCCGGTGACATAGCTGCTGAAGAATGGGGAGAAAATGCCTTGATTGCAGAAGATATTACCAATAACCTCGGCAAAGCTTTCCAATACCTTGGAGAATAATTTATTCTTAAGGTTATTTTAATTTTTTACATTTATACTTTTAGAAACCGCAGCGCTTTGTGAGAAAGATCATTCATCCTCTTATCCGATTTTATTTAAAGGTTACCTCTTATTTCTTTTTTGAAAAAATAGAAATCATCGGGAAAGAAAATATGCCTCTCGATTGCCCGGTAATTCTTGCCAGCAATCACCCGAATGCTTTTCTCGATTCCATAGTGATGACCAGTTGTGCAGGCAGGCCACTATTTTATACGGCAAGAGGAGATTTTTTTAAATCGAAGATTGCTTCCACATTATTGTATTATATACAGATTCTACCGGTATTCCGAATAGAGGAGGGCAAAGAAAACCTGCATAAAAACGAGGAAACTTTTTCTTATTGCATCGATATTCTGAAAGAGAATGGAGCAGTGAGTATATTTTCGGAAGGGTTCTCTGAAAACAAATGGGAATTGAGACCCCTCCGAAAAGGTACGGCCCGCCTAGCTTTTGAAGCATGGAACAATCCCGAAGTCAGCGATAAATTAAGAATAGTTCCAGTAATTATTCATTACAGTTCCTGGTTGAAAATGTTTCCGCGTGTGTATGTAGAATTCCTGGAAAATATCGAGAAAAAATCATTTACCAGTTGGGAAGAACCGGGTATTTTTAATAAGCAGTTTAATGAAAAACTGAAAGATATTCTGAGTAGGAAATGTATTGCGGTAGATGAAAATAGCGATGCTGCTACACAAAATAAAATAATTGGTTTCTTATTAAAGAACGCAACCAAAGGGGCTACAACAGCAAAGAAATTACAAGACAAATACCTGTTACCCGGCAGTGAAATATTCAAAGTAAATTATAAGGCATTGTCAGAATTTCTTACAAGAGGAAACATTAATTACGATAGCAAATCAGGTACAAGCATCGGCACTATTCTTTTGTTACTGCCTACCTGCTTATTGTTTATTGTAGCATGGATATACAACTTCATTCCTTACCTATTATCTAAATTCATAGCGTGGATAATTACAAAGGGAAACGATTTTCATGACTCGCTTATGTATTGCTCCCTGATGCTCCTCTACCCTATCTATCTTGTAATTCTATTCTATTTCAGCGTACATTATTCGAGCCTTTGGACAGGCATAGAAAACTTAGTGATAGCACTTATCAGTGCTCACTTTTATGAAAGTTCTAAAAGAACTACCTGGAGTTTTTGGAAAAGAAAAAAATTAATTATTGTCCGGCAAATGTTCAGCCGGCTTTTCGAAACAAATAATGGCTAACCATCCATTCGCTGCCATTTTTATAGCCCCATAGTTCGGCGCAAGCCATAAAAAATATTCTCCAATACGACCACCATCTCACCGCTTCATTCCCATAGACTCTTTTCATGATTTCCATGATTTGCGACTTGTGGATATCCATGTTTTTCAGCCAGGCATTCGATGTTTTTTCATAGTGTGTCCCGCTAACCCGCCAGTGTTGTTCGATTTTTAATTGCTCCTGGAAATAGAGTAGTAAATGGTCGCTTGGCATGATTCCTCCCGTGAAAAAATATTTACTCATCCAGTCCGATTCATCCAGTACTTCAAACTTATAAGCATATTCTTTATGCGTGAAAATATGGACGAACAGTTTCCCCTCGGGATTTAGAAAACTGGCAGCCTTAGCCATCAACAACTCGTAATTGCGCATGTGCTCAAACATCTCCACCGAAACAACCCTATCAAACTTCTTATCAATTTGAAACACATTCATGTCTGCTGTTATGATGGTGAGGTTTTTAATATTCCTCTTTTGCGCCTGCCCATCTATAAAGGCCTTCTGGCTATGCGAATTAGATACAGAAGTAATATTACTTTTGGGGTATTTTTCCGCGATAAAAAGAGAGAGGGAACCCCAACCACAACCTAGTTCAAGTATATTTTGCCTATCCTTTAACTCTGCTCGTTCGCAGGTAATCTCCAACATATCTTTTTCAGAAACACCGATAGAAGTAACTCCTTCTTTCCAATATCCTGAACTATATTTTAAGTGTTTGCCCAGTACCAGTTGAAAAAAATCGGCAGGTATTTCGTAGTGCTGTTCATTGGCATCGGCCGTATTGACAGCAATAGGAGAGGTCTTTAATTCTTCTATCAATTTCATAAAGTGCTGTTGCTGCGCTTCAGGATTACCTTTATCCTCGTCTTTCAATCGATGAGCCAGCAATCTTCTTATCCCATAACGGAGAAGAGCATCGGGCATCACATCTTTTTCAAGCAAACCGGAATACCACATACATTTTATTTTTTCTTAAACCAGGGTACAAACATAGAAGTTGTCCGCTGATATTCTCTATACGCATCACCTTTTGAGCGAATAGCCTGTTGTTCGGTAAGCGGAATGCCCGTTACGCGGAAAAGCAGTAAAGTAATAGTGAGCGGGCTCAGAATGCCGAGCCAGCCATAATCAGCATTCAGTGCGACCAAAAAATATCCGACCCAAATCATTGATTCGAAAAAATAATTGGGATGGCGGGAATAGTTCCACAATCCGACATCGCATACTTTGCCTTTATTGGCAGGGTTCTTCTTGAAATTCTTCAGTTGGGCATCTGCAATGGCTTCTCCTATAATACTTACAGCCCAAATAGCAGTCCCGGCATATTCAGGTAGCGATAAGCCTTCCCTTTTATTGAATGCTGCTAGGAAAAAAGGAACAGCTAAATAAATATTGGAGAGTGCTTGTGCCTGAAAGAATACAAATAACTTGCTATTTACAGATGCACCCCACTCTTCCCGCATTTTTTTATAGCGGCCCTCTTCCACATCTAAGTGTGAGCCGACACGGATTAACAAATAAATACCTAAACGCAGGCTCCATATCAATACCATGGCGCAAATGAGTAGTTTGCGTTGTTCATATCCATCAGCCAAAAAGTATAACAAGATGGCAATGATAGAAAAATTAAATGCCCAGAAAATATCTACTACGCCGGCATTTTTAATTCGGTACGCCCAGGCATATATGATTAGCATTACTAAACAGCATACTGCCAGGGAAATTAGAATAGTAGAAGTAAGTATATTCATATAATGGGGCTTATGTGAATTACGAAATTGGATTATTTACAGTTTGACTGAAAACGAATAAAACAAAAATAACCATATTTGTAGTATCCAATTAAACCTACCTATGAGCTTGCAGAAATTGATGCACAATTACGCCGATTACAACGTATGGGCCAATCAAACTTTGACAGGATGGCTTAGCAAAAAGCCTGCGGAACTGCTTAATAAAGCTGTTCCGTCCAGCTACCCATCAATTAATAAAACATTATCACATTTGTGGGATACGGAAAAATTCTGGTTAGCCATATTGCAGGGCTCACCTAAACAACCCTGGCAGGAATTTGACGGAGATGAAAAAGAGATTACTCCCAGATTGCTGAAACAATCAGAAGCTTTTTCAAACCATGTTAAATCGTTAAATGAGGTCGCATTACTTGAACTATGCGCTATAGATGCCACCTGGGTGCAAGGCCAAATGCCGAAGTATGAATTTATCCAGCATTGTATTAATCACGGGGCGTACCACCGGGGTCAGGTTATTACCATTGCCCGCAATGTGGGTATCACCGACCCACCTATGACGGACTATAACTACTATAACATGGTGATAAAATCCAAATAACCGATGCGTTTCTAATTTAGCTACGTGCGTTTGTAACGTAATAAACTCCTAACCATCTGGTGTTGTGGTAGGCATATCTTTTTTCTCTCCGATATTCCTTGAACTGGTCTGCCGTCAAGATAGTTTTAATTTTTGCATCCCTGCCGTTGCGTAGTTCTTTCTCTTGGGTTCTCAAAGCTTTACCGGTGACAGTATTTTCTACACCCTGTATACTTTTTGAATGCTCCTGTTCAATTGTTAAAATTTGACTTCCCTCGTCAGGTGTAATTCCTGTTACATCCGCCTTTATTTCGGTAGTTTCCTTTTGGGCTGCTTGGTCAGCCTCCACAGTTTGGGCAGCCATTTCTTTTTGGGCTGTTTCCTTCTGGGTCGTTTGGTCGGCTTCCATATTTTGGGCGGAAACATTCAATCCACCGATAACCAATCCGGCTACTATTGCTAATGATTTTGTAATTTTCATAAAGATTTTAAAGATTAATAAATTTTAGAGTGCAAAAGTCCCTATATTCTGGCTTTAGAACCTTACAGAATACTATATAAAGATTACATCTATCACGGACTTTTAATGATGTATGTTTATGTATGAGATGGTTATAAAATCGAAATAACCGATATATTTACAGCATAATTATAGACAGACATGCTTGTTAAAGTATTTGGCAGTGCGGTAAGCGGAATTGACGCAACACTGATAACAGTGGAGGTGAATATTGCTCAAGGGGTGAATTTTTTTTTAGTGGGATTGCCTGACAGTGCCGTAAAAGAGAGCCAGCAACGGATTGATGCAGCGTTGAAAAATAATGGTTATCGTATACCGGGTATGATGATTACCATCAATATGGCTCCGGCGGATATACGTAAGGAAGGTTCCTCGTATGATATTACCCTTGCTATAGGGATATTGGCCGCATCGGGACAAATAAGCAGCGATAAAGTGAAAGACTATATCATTATGGGTGAGCTTTCGCTGGATGGAGGATTGCAACCCATTAAAGGCGTTTTACCAATTGCATTATGCGCAAAGGAAAATGGATTCAAAGGACTTATCCTTCCGGCGCAGAATGCCAAGGAAGCAGCCATTGTAGAAGGATTGGATGTATATGGAATTACCAATATAAAAGAGGCCATTGATTTCCTGAATGGAGATGTGGTACTGGAACCCGTGAAAGTGAACATAGCAGAAACCTTTCAAACATTGCTCTTCCATTCCGAAATTGATTTTGCCGATGTAAAAGGGCAAGAGAATATTAAACGTTCATTGGAAATTGCCGCAGCAGGCGGCCATAATGTATTGCTGATTGGCCCACCAGGCGCAGGCAAAACCATGTTAGCAAAAAGATTGCCTACCATACTTCCGCCTCTCACGATGGATGAAGCCTTAGAAACAACCAAAATTCATTCCGTAGCCGGTAAAACTATGGATGGAGCAGGGTTAGTTGCCACCCGTCCTTTCCGTTCGCCGCACCATACAATTAGTGATGTAGCCTTGGTTGGCGGAGGAAGTTTTCCACAACCGGGAGAAATATCACTGGCACATAACGGAGTATTATTTTTAGATGAGCTCCCTGAATTTAAACGGACCGTATTGGAAGTGATGCGTCAACCGCTGGAAGACCGTGTGATACGTATTTCGAGGGCTAAATTTACAGTAGAATATCCTGCCAGTTTTATGCTGGTAACAGCCATGAATCCTTGTCCCTGCGGGTATTACAACCATCCAACGAAAGACTGCGTGTGCCCCCCGGGAATGGTACAAAAATATCTCAATAAAATATCGGGACCACTTTTAGACAGGATAGATATTCACGTGGAAGTAGTACCCGTAGCGTATGGAGAATTATCTTCGGAGCGGATAAATGAGAAAAGCGAAAAAGTGCGGGAAAGAGTAGTTAGTGCTAGAAAAATTCAACACAAGCGTTTTGAAGAAACAACTATTTATTGCAACGCTCAAATGAATTCGAAGCAATTAAAAATATATTGCAAAATAAATGATGCAGGCAACCAATTACTTAAAACCGCCATGGAAAAACTGAATCTCTCAGCACGCGCATATGACCGGATTTTAAAGGTTGCCCGGACTATTGCCGATTTGGATAATTCGGAAAATATAGAAACCCAACACCTGGCAGAAGCTATCAATTACCGTAGCTTAGACAGGGAAAATTGGGCTGGCTAATAAGTTAACCATGTTATGGATACTGCTGAACATATCTTAAATATTGATGGGAAAACAATCATTATCCGCCGTGCACAAGAAGCAAATGCCGAGCGGATACTAGAATTTGCACCCGTAATTTTCAATGCTTACGACCAGGTGCTTACAACGCCGGAAGAATTCAATAACACGCCGGAACAGGAAAGAGCGTGGATAAATACTACTGCTACACACCCTTCTGCTATAATACTTGTTGCAGTTTATGGCGATCAAGTTGTAGGCCTTCTTGATTTTGCCACAAAACCAAAAAAGAAAATAAGCCATACGGGTGAGTTTGGTATCAGTGTTCACCCCGATTTTATAGGGAAGGGCATTGGTTCCAAAATGATCAAAATAATGCTTGACTGGGCCCGGCACACTGGCTTGGTAGAAAAGGTATTTCTAAAGGTCTTCGCAACCAATTTGAAAGCAATTGCACTGTATAAAAAGCTTGGTTTTATAGAGGAATGCAGGGAGATAAAAGCGGTGAAACAAAGTGACGGAAATTATACGGATATAATCCAGATGTATGTGTTGTTTTAGACAACTGCCTTCTCATCCGGCAATTTTACGAGGAGCATAAAGAAAAAGAGCAATACCATTGTCCAGGTTACTACACCATAACCTTCGAGGTAATGATAGAGCGTTACCCCAACAGTATCTTTTCCCACAAAAGAAAAAAGTATAACGAAGAATCCGAGGATATAGAAAACTATTTTCTGAAGAAGATCCTTTTTCTTCCAGTAATAAAAGGCAAACACTGCATATACAAAGAGTAGTGAGACCAAATGGTATTCCCATGTTATGCCGGAAAGAAGGTGCATGCAAATAACAATCATTGCCAATCCGCGTAAAGTATTTCCTTCTAGAAAGAAACGTTCCCAGACTAAGAATCCCGTCAACAAACCACCAAGAAACAGGAAACTGATTTTATAAAACAAGGCTGCGCCAGCAAAACCAAATGATAACAATTGATAATTATACCCGGGGTCGTTGGTAGTGGGAATACACACTTTATAGATAACGGCAGCCAGGCTCTGATTATGAAATTCGGGTTCTACACGCCCATTTTGGAATGGCTCTAAAAAAGTAATGTAATAATTATGAATGTCGGTGATTCCTGCTTGCCATCCTCGCCACAACCAAGGCAAGGTGATACACAAAACCACACAAACAATCAATTTAAAAACGGTTTTATAACTGCCCCTCAACACCAACCAGGGGATGAAAAATATGGGTAGTATTTTTATAAAAATAGCCAATACCAATAATGCAGCAGCCAACCAGCCATTCTTTTTCAGGGAGGCATTTACGGAAGCCAGGCAAAGAATAATCATCAGTTCATTCATCTGGATAAACTGGGTGTGGTACCAGAAAAAGCGGAACGAACAAACGATACCGAAAATGAGTGCGATGTTTATTTTTTTAGAATCGCCTATAAAATGCCGAAGTACCTCCCGGGTGAGCCCGATAAAAAGCAGGAAGAGCAAAAAGTTAACAAACGTATATATGGAAGCAGCTACCTTCAATGGGACCAATGCAAATAGCTGGAACAACATAGCCGCAAAGGGCGGATATATATAACGCTCTGCTCCACCGGTACGATTATATAAATCGGCGCCTGAAGTAAAGTTATGACCTGCCGTCCAGAATACAGTGAAGTCACTATCTATGCGGATGGCCCGGCTATTCAAAATAGAATACACCACCATAAAAACAAAAAGCGCTATCCAAAACAGTGAATATTTCCAGTCGGATAAACGGTTTGTATCAATTAAGAAATATCTATTTATAGCTTTTTTCCACATACTACAAAAGTATGTAAAGCAACTAATCTGGAATATTCTGTGGTAATAAATAATACTTTCGCAGCATAAATATTCCCAACAGGTATGAACAGGGTGTATAAATTTCTTTCGACTATTTTTCTAAACTACAAGTGGTATTTTGGAACCATAATCCTGTTTGCTATTATTGTTTCTATTCAACATTATATCTACACTCCGCCTGTGGGCAGTGTGGATGCGAAGTACGGATATACCCACTACAACAACTACATCATTTTCAAACAATCTTTTTTCCATCTTATTCAACATAAAGATTTATTTGCAGCCTATCAAAATGAGTACTACGATTTATATAAATACACTCCCACATTTGCCTTTCTGATGGCTCCTTTTGCCTATCTACCCAATATTGTTGGCCTGATTTTATGGAACATAGTTAATGGCCTTGTTTTATTTTATGCTTTTTGGAAATTCCCCTTCAGTACAGATAAGAAGAAGTTATTTGCGGTAGCATTTATTTTGGTTGAAGCGCTCACCTCGTTAATGATATCGGAAACTAATTGTATGATAGCGGGGCTTATGATACTATCGTTCATTGCAGTAGAAAAAAGAAAGACAGCCCTTGCAACATTCCTCATTGTGTTATCTGTTTTTATAAAGCCTTTTGCGCTTGTTGCTTTTGCATTCTTCCTCTTTTATCCGGGGAAATGGAAAGCCTTTTGGTATTCGCTTTTATGGTTTGCTGTATTATTTATTCTGCCATTACTAGTTGTATCGCCGCATGAATTGTTGGAAATATATAAGAGCTGGGTTATGACCCTGAAAAATGACCACGATACTTCGTACGGAATATCCATAATGGGTTGTTTAAATAGCTGGTTTGGCATTGATGACAAGTATTACAGCCTTTCGATAGGTACGATACTCCTGATATTTCCATTGTTGCGTTATAAATCGTACATCTACTCATCTTTCCGGCAGACCATACTCGCTTTTTTATTGATTTGGGTAATTATCTTTAACCACAAAGCGGAATCACCGGGCTTTATTATTGCCATTGCCGGAGTTGCAATATGGTTCTCTCAATCGTATTCTAAACTTAATGTGGCGTTGATGGTACTTGCTTTCCTGTTTACCATTATGTCGCCAACGGATTTGTATCCGCGCTTCATACGGCTGCAATTCTTTATGCCCTATTGCATAAAGGCTGTGCCTTGCATTCTTATCTGGATAAAAGTATGGGTTGAATTAATGACCCGTGATTATTCTATCACCAATTTCCCTTCTGATATGGGGGTGCCTGTAGCTGAAAATACCCGGTAGATATAAACTCCGGCGGGCTGATTGGAAAGGTTAATATCATTGTCACCCTGAACTTGTTTCAGGGTCTCACTATATACTTTTGCTCCTAACACATTGTATACTTCAATAATCGGTTGCGATGCTGAAACGAGTTCGGCATAACTCAATGTAACCACAAACTTGCCATTGCTTGGATTTGGGTATACACTTATAGTCGGATTAGATACAATGGTTGCGATTCCTGCAACACTTTCATCACATATATTAATGTTATCAATGTACAATGGTGAACCATTACCCGAACGGTTCTCGAAAGAGAATAGTACATTATTCACACCGGCAATAGCAGGGATGTGAATGGTGTCCGTTCTCCAATTGCTTGCAGAAGGAATAAAGCAACCTATATTATTGGTATCTGATGTTACATAATTGCCGGTAGTGCCCAGGGTTAATCCTCCCTTTATATATATAGGTGTAAATGTTATACCACAATCGGTGGAATAGTAAATAGCCAATGTATCGCTAAATATTGTGCTATAAGGAGCATAGGCCACATCAAAATAGATTTCAGGATGGGGAGTATTGGTAAAATCATATTGAGGAGTATAAATCTGCTGCCTTTGCCCAATAACATCAGTACCTGCTTTACCGGGAGGAGCATAATCCTGGTAGCCCTGGCAATTATTAAAATACATGCACTGACCGCTTTTACCAAATCCCCCGAACCCGGTATTTAGTTGCCAAACGTAACCGTAAAAGTTTGGGTTGTTAATGGCCCATCCCGCGGGTGGGAATTGCGGCGCTTCGAAACCCTGGTGAAATGGCAATGTGGTTGCGGAATCAACGGATATATATGCATGCCTTATCATTGTATCGGTACCTTTTGCATCGCCTATTATTTCGGAAACATCATAAGTCCCAGCATTATTATACACCACTGTGGGATTAACTGCAGTAGAAGTACTTGGAGTTCCGCCGGGGAAAAGCCATTTGCGGGTAGTAACAGACAAATTAGAAGGTATCACACTTTGATCGGTAAACTGGATACTCATGCCCTTACACCCGAAAGTGGGCGTAGCCACAAAATAAGGAGAAGCAGCGGGAGGTTCAATTCCAATAAGGGCTTCATTCCACCAGTTAAAATTATATCCGCCTGCATCCAGCGCACTTAGGGTATACCATCCATCATCACCTCCACCCCATCCCCAATTCATATCGAATGTATTATTGCCTGAGTTGTACCCGTCGCACACCCATGTATGGCCAGATTCATTATTAATAGAATCCCATCCTACATATTCTATCGGACGGCCATTATTTAGTTCATTCTCTATAATTGATTGCCAGTTGGCCATGGTATATTTTGATTGATATAGGCCCTGAATAGTAGTAGGGTTATACCCGAAGTATTTTACAAATGCCACCTGTGCGCATACAGGATAATCGCCGGTAACAACCCACGAGCCACTTTCTATGCTATAATCCATATTTACGCTAACCCCGCAATCGTACATTAGCTCAGCAACCGGGTTATTTACATGAGAAGCATTCAGCGGCATAGCAGCCCAGCTGTAATGCGAAGTATCAAAATTGGCACTTAAGTACCCAACATTATTCTGGTCGCCGTAAGCTTGTTCGTCCCAATATCCACTTGAGCCATGCCCGCTGGGGGGATATGACCAATATTTCATAATCTGCGCCATAGCTGTAGCCACACATCCTGTAACAAATCCATCCGGACACATATTATTATAGGGCGGGTCCTGCGACCATGTAGTTTGAACAAGAGGTCCCACAATTGAGAAAGGATTATGGGCTTTCGGCACACTGTTATTTATCAACCCGGTCCATTCGTCAATTATATTAGCAGTGGCTGCTATATTTTTTGTCCGGGCATATACTATTTCCTGCTTGCGGCAATTTAACCACCAAGCTGCATTATTATTATCCTTTGGTATCAAAAAACCTCCCTTATTCGAATACCCCAATAGAGGATGTGTGGCATCTTCGGCAGAAATAATCAGAAACCCTTGGTTAGTATTTACATTAAATACATAATAAACAGGCTGGTTATCTGCCGAATATTCGGTATATGCAAGATTAAGGTTAGGGGTATTTCCCTTACCACTCTGTGTGTAAAAGTTGGAAGCGACCATAAGGGCCGCTTGAGGTGTAACCGGTTTTGAAATCAGGCTGTAACTATGCAATAATAACACCCCTATAATTAATACGTACTTAATCTTATTCATGAAGTAATTGTCGCGGTTCTAAATCGCTTATAATGCAAAGATATGAAAACTACTATTGTCATCAAAGTAGTATATACGCATTTTGAGAACATTGAGTTGATACCTTTCATAGCGTGAAATTCATACAAGCGTAAACTACTGTATGTAAGGATATTAAAATACTTGTTGGGGTACAGTAGTACTGGGTTACGGGAGAAAACCCATACCCGCTGCGTAAAACACGTACGTAAAACACGTAGGTAATTTTTTTAAAATCAGTAAATGTACGGATGCTGAAAAAATGAGGGTGGTATACTTTTGCATCGTCGATTTAGCTAATTTGCCTGTCCAACCAATATTAAAGAAATATGAAAGAAACTATCTCCCTGATTGACACCATTGATGAAATTGCCACCTATGGGGCCCAAAAAGGTGTATTTCACTTAAACACAGGGAATTTCAAAATGAAAGGAAGCAAGATCTTCCTGACGGGCAAAATCAACAAAGAAGTTATTAACTTCGGTTCCTGCAGCTATTTAGGGCTTGAATTTGACGAAAGAATGAAACAAGCGGCCAAAGATGCCATTGATTGCTACGGAACCCAATTTTCTTCTTCGAGAACCTATATCTCTAATCGCTTTTATGGTGAATTAGAGTCACTTTTAAGTAAATTATTCGATGCCCATGCAGTAGTTACCCCTACCACTACATTGGGTCATATTGGAGCCATCCCCTTGTTCATCGGAAGCAATGATGCAGTAATATTGGACCATCAAGTACACCACTCTGTTCAAACAGCTGTAAACCTGGTTAAAGCCAAAGGCGTTCATGTAGAACTGGTGCGCCACAACCGTATGGATTTGCTCGAAGAAAGAATTAAACTTCTTCGCCAAAACTATAAAAAGGTATGGTATATGGCAGATGGTATCTATTCCATGTTTGGAGATGCTACTCCGGTGGAAGAAGTATACCAACTGCTGGAAAAATATCCTGAATTTAATTTTTATGTGGATGATGCTCATGGTATGAGCTGTTTCGGTAAAAACGGAAAAGGCTATGTGCTAAGCAAAAATCCAATTCACAAAAAGATGATCATGGCTACCTCCCTTAATAAAGCATTTGCAGCAGGCGGAGGCGTTATGTTGTTCCCTACGGCTGAAATGGCACGCAGGTTCAGAACATGCGGAGGCCCAATGATTTTCTCAGGCCCTATGCAACCTTCTCAATTAGGAGCAGCTATTGCCGCAGCCAAAATCCACCTTTCAGAAGAAATCACCCTTTTACAAGACCAACTGCATGCCAGCATTAAATATGCCAATGCAATGGTTAAGAAATATGATTTGCCACTTATCTCCGAATCTGATTCCCCGATATTCT
>JABDCH010000045.1 GCA_013288205.1 Bacteroidota bacterium
AAGCTGACAGGTAATATGAACCGTTATAAATGGGACATCAATGATCTGCCTATTTCTGAGGCGGATAAAATCTCCATTAAGAAGGGTGATAATGTTCGTATTATTATTTATAATGCTACGATGATGCGTCACCCTATGCACCTGCATGGGCACTTTTTCAGGCTACTTAATGGGCACGGAGACTATGCTCCGTTAAAAAATGTAATTGATATTATGCCTATGGAAACAGATACCATAGAATTTAATGCTAATGCAGATGGCGACTGGTTCTTTCATTGCCATATTCTTTATCATATGATGAGCGGAATGGGAAGGGTTTTTAGTTATGAAAACTCTAAACCAAATCCTCAATTACAAATGGACTCAACGATGATGTTAACGATGAAGGACCCTTACAAAATGTTTCTCATGGACGATAAGATGTGGTTTTATTCGGCAGGGGGCTCTGTTCAGTCACAGGAAATTTCAGGCAATGTAATGGCAATAAACCGCTATTATCAATTCGATGGAATGGGTGTCGTCAATTATCAGGGTAGTTATATGAGTGAAACTCATTTTGGAAGGTATATAGATAAACAACAGTTCCTAATGCTTTATGTCGGTTCCGATATTCGTGACCTGAAAGGCTTAGTGAATAACGGAGATATTACTATTCCAAATTATATAGAAAACAGGAAAGTGGCGGTATTGGGTATACAATACCTGCTTCCATTTTTTATCCGGTTTGAGTTACGAATTGATGATATGGGCAGAGTCCGCTTTCAATTGAGCCGCAACGACTTTGCAATTACCTCCCGCCTTCGCATGGAGGGAATGGTAAATACGGATAAGGAATATGAGGTAAGATTACGGTATATCCTTACCAAACAAATTTCAATCTCTGTCAATTACGACAATGATTTTGGCGCAGGAGGCGGAATTACCTTTATGTATTAAAAACTCTCTTATTGACTGATTCCTGCCAGCACTTGTTGGTTAACCTTTACTGGATATTTTGAATGCAGGTCTTTCAACCATTCCTCCATAAGGTAGTTCTGATAATCGGTTGTTATCAAACCTCTTACTTCCTCTAATGCTTTAGGTTCAGGGGCTAAAACTGCTTTCACATTCACAAAAACAATTTTTCCGTCCTTATCTACATTAGCTGATAATCCTTTTTTCCAGTTAGCATCCACCAAAGCGTTATCGTTCTTTAAATATTTAGCGCTGTCAATCTTTATTGAATTAGCAGCTTTGCCGTTTAAATCACCCATAATTTCTTTATTCGTTTTACCTTTCTCCATCATTTTCCGCGCTTCTTTGGCTATATCTTTGTTCGAACAGGTATATATAGCTGCCTCACAACGTTCAGGCCACATATAAGTGGTTTTATGCATTGCGTAGTAGCTACGTAAACCGGCAGTATCTTTCAATGCTTTGGTCCATACCATTTGGTCAGTTATATCAAAAAGCAATATGCCATCCTTATACTGTGTAAGCATGTCGGCAAACCTTGGGTCTTCTTTTTCCAGGTGGGCATCTTTAAATTTCAATACCTCTTGGTTAACATACTTTGGATAAAGTGTATTCATGGCGTATTCAGCACCTGCATCCGGTTTTCCGCTCATTTGGTTTTTAGCTACATAAGCGGCAAAATCTTCCTCTGTGTAGTTTTGTCCTCCCAATGAGAATAAAGTAGCAGTGTGTCCTTTCACTTTATCGGCAGACCAGTCGCCTTTGTAGAAGGATGCATCTATCCACTTGGTAAATTCTTTTTTGGCTACCGGGTTTTCTTTAAAATCATATTGTTTTTTCACTTCAGTTATCAGGGCACTTACAGCCTCTTGTGAACGTGTGTCTTTCGTAACTCTTGCTGCTATTTCATCTTTTACCGAATCAAAAGGTAATAATGGTTTCTTGGCTTCGAGCTTAATAATATGCCAGCCATACTCTGTTTTAACAGGCGCGGTTATATCACCTATATTTTTTAAACCGAAGGCAGCTTTTTCAAATTCAGGAACCTTAGCCATTCTACCAATGCCAAGCCATGGAAGAACTCCTCCGCGTTTGGCCGTATATTGATCTTGCGAATATTTTTTTGCTAATTCAGCAAAATCCTGTCCGTGGAGAGCCAATTGATATATGGAATCTGCTTTAGCCTTTAATTTGAGTGAATCACCGGCCGACATTTTAGGTGAAGTGCGTAACATAATGTGGGCCACTTCAATTTGACCTACATCGGGTTTTTTATCAAATACTTTTATAATGTGGTATCCAAATTGGCTGCGCACAGGTTTCGATACTTCACCCGGTTTTGTATTATAGGCGGTATTTTCAAAAGAATAAACCATACCCATGCCGGTAAAATAGCCCAGGTCGCCTCCATTTGCCTTGGAATAAGTATCGTCAGAATATTTTTTAGCGGCAGCCTCAAATGTGGTGTCACCTTTTATAATCTTTTCACGTATTTTCTCTATTTTCCGGTAAGCGGCAAGTGTATCGGCCGGTAGGGCATCTGCGGCAACTTTAATAAGAATATGTTCGGCATGTATGTCCCATTGCATTCTTTCGTAGGCTTCTTTTATCAGGCGATTTTCAACTGATGTGTCGCGCATTTTAGGCTCGGCAAGCTTGTCGCGGTATTGGCCCATTTCCTGTTTAAAAGAGAGAGTAGTATCTAAACGGGCATCCATGGCAGCCTGCACTTTCAGTTTAAAGTCAATAAACAACTGCAGGTAATTAGCCATCGCTTTAGGGTTTTTAAGCGAGTCCTTCGACAGGTTGTTATAGTACATAGCCTTAAATTCACTTACCGGAACAGATTGGTTTCCAACCGTCATAAGAATTTGAGGATCATTGCTTTGAGCGTTAGAAATAAGAGCAAGTGATAAAAACAAAAAGCCGGGAATGAGAATACGTTTTATCATGGTTTTATTTAAATTTTGTTTTCAGTTTATTAGTGAAGCGCACAAAAGTAATAATTTTGGTGAAATGTGCTATAGGTATTGATTTTGAGTTGAAATAATTGTATAGCCATAGTACTTTGCTTCCGCGAATGTAAAATACAATAACTTAGCCCATCTAAAAGAATAAACAATACCCCTTATATGCCCAAACTAAAGCTGAACCGTCCCATCGCTTTTATTGACCTTGAAACTACCGGAGTCAATATTGCATCCGATAGAATTGTGGAAATCTCAATTCTTAAATTGATGCCGGATGATAGTACCGTTACCGAAACCTACCGGGTAAATCCTACGATTCCTATTCCGGCAGATTCATCGGCCATTCATGGCATTTTTGATAAGGATGTAAAAGATTGTCCCACCTTTAAAGACCTGGCACCTAAACTGTTAAAGACATTAGACCAATGCGATTTTGCCGGATATAACTCCAACAAGTTCGACATACCCTTATTGGTAGAGGAATTCCTAAGGGTAGAAGTAGACTTTGATATTGAAAATCGGAAACTGATTGATGTTCAGAATATATTTCATAAAATGGAACAGCGTACGCTATCTGCCGCCTATAAGTTCTATTGTAATAAAGACCTTACGGGCGCCCATGGTGCCGAAGCCGATGTAACGGCTACATACGAAGTATTGAAGGCCCAATTAGAAAAGTACGATAGCCTGGAGGGCAATGTAGCCTTTCTGCAAAAATTCAGTTCTGCTAATGAATCGGTTGACTTGGCAGGGCGCATCGTACGCGATAAAAAAGGGGTGGAGGTTTTTAACTTCGGGAAACATAAAGGCAAACCCGTTGCAGAAATATTTAAAAGCGAACCTTCTTATTACAATTGGATGATGGATGGCGATTTCCCATTATCTACCAAAAGGGTAATTACCAAATTACGGTTGAAGGCGTTTAATAAGTAGGTGATATTAGATTTATTATGCTGATAGCCGCTTGATTTTGGATAAAATACCGTTGGCTCTTTCGTTCAAGTATCTTTTAAAATCATTTTTTTGATAAATCGACAAATCAATCGGCAATAAATTACTTTCTAAAATTAGCTTAAGTTTAGGTTGATACACGATATTTTTAAAATAGTGAGAAGGAGAGTGTTCTGAGATGCTTTTATTCGAGTCGGAAGGTAAAAAACAAAAATTCAAAATATCATTAATCTCATTGTCTGAGAATTTAAGTTTCTTCAAAAAAGCTTTTGGGAAAACATGGTGAAATTCCTTTCTATTATATTCAGATAAAGCAATACCTAAATCGATTTTACTGTTTTTTACTAAATCAATCGGTTTATATTGAGCCATAAGAAGTAAAAAAGCCCTCGTCAAAGGATTTCCCTTGCTAAATTTTGTAGATAACAACTCCTCCTTGGACACACTTGACGAATAAATATTAATAGCCTTTAGATTATCATTTCTAATTTCAATCATAGAATTGATATCAATATTCATTTTATTAGTTGTTTGTCCTGTTGAATATCTATCTGAGAAAGAGGTTCTCCAAAACCACTTTCTCAAGGCTTTAAGTTGGCCAGCGGTCACTTTCCCATGTATAGAATAAAACTTTGTTATCGCAACCAATTGTTGGACATAAGGAAGAAAATCCGAATTAATACAATTAAGGTCTGTAGCCAAAAAATCAATAGCCTTTTTTAATGACTTACAAAATGATGGCCATATATCTCTTACACTTTCACCGGTTAGTCCTAAAACTGCTTTAGATGTAGTATCATTTTGAATTACCCCAGAAATTGCTTGAATAATTAAATTATAAGGTATTTCTCCGAAGCCTTTCTCTGCAATATCTTCCATTAATTCATTGGTAGCCTCTAACAGGTGGAAGTCGTCCGTCCATGTCCAAGCAGTCATAAGGTCAATTGTAGTTAGCTTGGTTCCAGTATTATTTATCCTTTCAAATATTATACCTACTTCCCCTTTGCTTCTGTATTTTATTGTAACAACTGGTATCTCGTAATTTAAAAAATTTGAACATAAATCACTGGCTTCTTCATGATATTTTTGGTCCAATTTTTTTAATGCAGGAATAAGCAATTTTGTATCTATCAAATTTTTTAAATGTATTACCGACCTACTATTTACATCAATTTCTGTAGAAGGTCGAAATGCCTTTTTTTTAAAATCATAGTAAATTTCAAAAATATCTAGATTGGGATTATATTGATCTGTCTCTTCGTCCTGTTCAGTTTTATTGCTAAACACAGCATATATTGAGGATAATCTTTGTTGGCCATCAAGAACATAGTTAACAGGATATTCGATTGTTGAATCTGGAATCGAATATCCTGCAATATTTCTTGTATGTTTTAACCTTTCTTTTGTATGCCACAATAACAAACTTCCTATAGGATAATTGGCTATGATACTATCTAATAACTCTAGTATCTGGTCTTGTTTCCATACATAAGATCTTTGAAATGCGGGTATTCTTATATCACCTGAATCAATGCGTTTGATTAATTTATCAATTTTTTCGGCGGAAGGAGTTAATTCGGGTATTTTAGCCATAATATATTTTATTAGTGTAGTATACTATTGTTACTGTAAGGAGTTTCTTAGCGCTATTCCGCATAAATCTTCTCTATTGAAAACCTGTATTTTTCTAAAATAACTTTGCGTTTCAGTTTAAGCGTTGGGGTAAGTTCTCCACTATCGATGGTCCATTCATCGGGTAGCAATTCAAAACGTTTTACCTGCTCCACATGCCCAAAACCGGCATTCAGGCGGTCACGCTCTCCTTCATATAGTTTATGAACCTTATCATTTTGTATCAACATCCGGTGTTCGCTTATGGGTACATTATTGGTTTTGCACCATTCTTCCAGGTTATGGAAATTAGGTACTATTAATGCTCCGGTAAACTTGCGTCCATCACCCACCACCATAACTTGTGATATGTAAGGCGACTCCTTCATTTTATTTTCAATAGGTTGTGGAGCCACATATTTACCTCCGGATGTTTTTAGCAGCTCCTTTTTACGATCTGTTATCATCAGGAACTTATTGTCTTTGAATACCCCAATATCACCTGTATGGAACCAGCCGTTGCTATCTATGGCTTCCATAGTCAAGTCAGGGCGTTTGTAGTAGCCCATCATCACATTGGGTCCCTTGCATAGTATTTCCCCATCGTCAGCAATCTTTACCTGCACTCCGGGAATTAATGGACCTACAGTACCAAATCGTGCCCCACCCGGGTTAAGCGTATTTACCGAAATAACAGGCGATGTTTCCGTGAGTCCATATCCTTCCAATACAGGTATGCCTGCTGCCCAAAATACTCTTTGTAATCTTGGTTGCAAAGGTGCACTGCCCGATGCAATTACTTTCAAATTGCCGCCAATAGCCTCTCTCCATTTCGTGAAAACTAATGTGCTCGCTATGCTCAGCTGGAAATCGTACCACCATCCGTTGGCATGGTTCATTTCAAAACGTACACCCAGATTGACCGCCCAAAAGAAAAGCTTCTTTTTTATGCCTGTCAGCGCATTACCTGCTGCCAGCACTTTGTCGTATATTTTTTCCAGCACACGGGGTACAGCCACAAATATATCGGGCTTCACTTCTTTCAAATTATCGCCAATGGCATCAATGCTTTCAGCATAGTAAATAGAAATACCTAAATACTGATACAGATAGTTTAACATACGCTCGTAAACATGGCAAAGCGGGAGGAAACTCAAGGCCTTGCCTGTTTGCCCTACAGGTACAAATACAGTAGATGCTTCTACATTACTTACCAAATTGGTGTGCGAAAGCATTACCCCTTTGGGAGTTCCGGTAGTTCCGGAAGTATATATAAGAGTAGCTAATTCGTCAGGATTAATAGAACGTTTAATGGATTCCAATCGTTCCGGAACCGGATTCTTTTCGCCTATAGCTAATAGTTCCTTCCAATGTGGGGCACCTGCAATTTCATCAAACGTGTATACATTTTTTATACCGGGAATATCCTTCACAATTTCTTTAATCCGGGCATAAAGTTTTTCGTCTGACACGAAAACATATTTCACTTCGGCATCCGTAAAGATGAACTTATACTCTCCATCGCTTATGGTAGGATAAATGGGTACGTGTATAGCTCCGGTCATTAGGGTAGCCATATCTACAAAGTTCCATTCAGTGCGGTTGTTAGAGCATACGCTGGCTATTTTATCGCCCTTATTAATACCGGCATCTAAAAAACCATACGCCAACGTTTCAGCGGTGGTAATAAATTGCCCGGTGCTGATTTTATGCCAGGTTCCCTTCACTTTAGAAGCAAGGCAGTCTTCTTTCGGGAATTTCTCTTTTTGCAGGTAGGGTATATCAAATATACGCAGGGAGTCCATAGGCAAGTAGTTTATTAGGATTGCAAGATACAAAAAGTATAAATCCTTTTTATCTCACCAAGGCTACACTGCCTTTCTTTTCCACCACAGAACCATCGTACATAGTAGCCTTTGCATAATACATATAGGTTGCAGTGTTCATTGGCTGGCCTCCGTAAGCTCCATCCCACCCATCATTTTTATTTTGAGTCTCGTATACTTTGTTTCCCCATCGGTCGAATACCATAAAGTCTAGCGTAGAAATACAAGGTCCCCGAACGTATAATATATTGTTAACGTTTTGGTTGGGTGAAAAAATATCAGGAATAAATACATCTCCGCATCGCACATCTATAGTAACTGTTCGTGTAGAAATACATCCGCTGTCGTTCATTACAGTTAATGTATAAGTGGTAGTTTGCGAAGGATTTGCAATAGGATTGGAACAGGTATCACAATTTAGCCCTGTAGCAGGAGACCACGCATAAAATGCTCCACCACCAGAGGTTAGCTGAACATTCTCTCCATCCTGAATAAGTGTATCGCAACACAGCGTAATAACAGGCCCAGAAGTAACACCAACTGTTTTTGATATTAAATAGGTGCAGCCGGCATTTTCTATAGAAACTAAATAGGTGGTTGTCGTATCAGGATGAATTAGAATAGAATCATTAGTTGAGCCTGTATTCCAAGAATAACTCCCACCGCCCGAGGTGTATAATACAGAATTTGAACCCTTACACAAAAAAGAGTTGCCTGTTAAGCTAACCGGAGCATTACAGCAGGATTGCCACCGGGCTATAAAGGGATTTTCATTTGCTGTTCTTATTAAAAAATCAGACCCAAAGCTTATATTACTTGCTATATCTCCACCCAAATAAACAAAATACCCCGAAGAGGAGCAGGCAATGCCATTTCGATCATCTCCCCCGGTACTTAAAATAGAGCCGCATAATAAATGTCCGGCTGTGTCAAGTTTTAGAATAATACTCGGATCGGTGGGATTTGAAATTCTTAGTGTATCATTATGATATATAAAAGTATCAGACTGTTGTGATTCAGCTCCTCCGCCTGAAAGATATATTTGGTTTATTTTATCAATTGCTAAAGAATAACCCACCCAACCCTGAGAGCCTTCAGATTGTTTTGCCCAAAGTATTTTGCCATCTGAATTGTATTTTACGAGGAATAATTGACTTGCATAAAAATTATTTTGTGGTCCATTTATTAAAGTATCTAGTCCGAAAGAAACAGTATCAGTTACAACTCCGGTAATATAAATGTTGTTTGCTGCATCAGCAATTACAAACGAGCTATTGCATGAGGATGATTGGGAAAGAGACTTGGATTGAACGGCCCATCGTACATTTCCATTATTATCATATTTCGCCAAAAATACATCTTGCGAAATGCTATTCAACGTAATTTTTCCAAATGTAACACTACCGCCAAAAGATCCGGTAATGTAACTATTCCCCGAGTCATCAACAGCTACTGAAACACCCCCACTATAAGAATTTGAAATAGGTTGCCGGGCCCAAATAACATTGCCACCTGCATCATATTTCACCAAAAATGTATTGGTTATGGCATTACTCTGTAATGAATCTGGTCCAAACGAAATGGCATCCATAAAAGTACCTGCCAGAAAAATGTTGTTTGAATGGTCAATTGCAATTCCGGGGCCTTGCCAGTCAGAATAGAACGGATGATAGGCTGATTGCCGGGCCCAAATAACATTCCCATTAGAATCGTACTTTGTTAAAAATATTTCAAAGTAACCAGTTGATACCATTCCCAAGGTATCTTTTCCAAAACAAACCGTATCATGAAACAGCCCCGTGTAACAAATATTTTTTTGGTTATCGGAACATATAAAAGCACCCGTGCAATAACTTGAGGCTGTTAGTGACTCTGATTGCTTGGCCCACAACAACTTTCCACTAGAATCATACTTTATTAAAAAAGCATCGGCACTCAAGCTATTCAACGATTGGCTGCCAAAACTTACTGTATCAGAGAAAAAACCTGCCAGGTAGGCATTCCCGCTGTTATCGGCAGCTACTCCAAAGTTATCACTAAATGTATTGCCTTCAGCACCCCACAACCATTTTTGTGCATGTCCTGATAAGAATTGAAAAATAAGGATACAGAGTATAAGCGTAATTTTTTGTTTCATCTAGTCTAAATCCGGTTTTAGGGTATAACGTATTATTACCTGTATCTGTTGGGTAACTTAGCTATTGTAATTTATCTCTATCTTTCTTCCACAAATATTAACATATAATACACGGTATTTCCCTATCTTTGCGCGCGAAAAAAAGCATAAAATGCCAAGAGACAAAAGCATCAAATCAGTACTCATTATAGGCAGCGGACCTATCATCATCGGCCAGGCCTGCGAATTCGATTACGCAGGTTCACAAGCATCGCGTTCATTGCGGGAAGAGGGCATCGAGGTGTCTCTTATCAACTCGAACCCTGCTACTATTATGACCGATAAGGTTACGGCAGACCATATTTACTTGCTTCCGCTGAATGTGAATTCCATTATAAAAATACTGGAAGAGCGTAAGATTGATGCTGTTCTCCCTACTATGGGCGGACAAACGGCCCTTAACCTCTGCATTAAAGCAGATGAAATGGGTATCTGGAAGAAACATGGCGTTCGCATTATTGGCGTAGATATTCAAACTATTGAAATAACGGAGAATAGGGAAAAGTTTCGCAAGTGCATGGAGGATATTGGTGTACCATGCGCCCCTTCCGCCATTGCCAACTCCTTTTTGAAAGGTAAAGAAATTGCCCAGGAAATCGGGTTCCCGCTTGTTATCAGGCCTTCTTATACACTTGGTGGTACAGGAGCAGCCTTCTCACATACAGCAGAAGGGTTTGAGGATGCTCTTAAAAGAGGACTTGAAGCCTCGCCCATCCACGAAGTGTTGATAGATAAAGCCATGCTTGGCTGGAAAGAATTTGAATTGGAACTATTGCGCGACAGCAACGATAACGTAAATATCATCTGCTCTATAGAGAATTTCGACCCAATGGGTATTCATACGGGCGACTCTATTACCGTGGCTCCCGGTATGACGCTTTCCGATACTACCTACCAAAAAATGCGTACCATGGCTATCCGCATGATGCGTTCCATCGGCACTTTTGCAGGAGGCTGTAATGTGCAATTTGCCGTAAGCCCCGATGAAAAAGAAGATATTATTGCCATTGAAATTAACCCACGGGTATCGCGTTCATCGGCGCTTGCATCTAAAGCTACCGGGTATCCTATTGCTAAAATAGCCGCCAAACTGGCTATTGGTTATAACCTTGATGAATTAAAAAACCAGATTACATTAAGCACTTCCGCCTTCTTTGAGCCTACACTCGATTATGTAATTGTAAAAATTCCACGCTGGAACTTTGACAAATTCAAAGGCGCTAAACGCGAATTGGGCTTGCAAATGAAATCGGTTGGTGAAGTGATGGCCATTGGTCGCAGCTTCCAGGAAGCATTGCAAAAGGCTTGCCAATCACTCGAAATAAAGCGCAACGGATTAGGCGCGGATGGAAAAGAACTAAAAAAGCAGGAAGAGCTTCTTCATAGTCTGGAGCATCCAAGCTGGAACAGGCTTTTCCATATTTACGATGCACTAAAACTGGGCATCCCTGTAAAGACTGTTCAAAAATTAACCCGGATAGATGCTTGGTTCCTCCGTCAAATTGAGGAGTTGGTGTTGTTAGAAAAGGAAATAGAAAAATACAAGATCGATACCATTTCATACGAATTGATGAAAGAGGCTAAACGTAAGGGCTATGCCGACAGGCAAATTGCTCACTTGCTGGGTTGCCTTGAAAGCGAAGTATTTAATAAGCGTAGGGAAGAAATGGGTATTAAGCGGGTATACAAAATGGTTGATACCTGCGCGGCTGAATTTGAAGCGAAGACACCTTATTTCTACTCCACTTTTGAAGATGAGAATGAATCCATCGCTTCTGATAAAAAGAAAATTATTGTGCTGGGTTCAGGCCCTAACCGTATCGGACAGGGTATTGAGTTTGACTATTCCTGCGTACATGGCGTATTAGCTGCTAAAGAATGCGGCTACGAAACCATTATGATAAACTGTAATCCCGAAACTGTCTCCACCGATTTTAATGTGGCTGATAAACTCTACTTTGAGCCAGTTTTCTGGGAGCATATTTATGAAATCATCCTCCACGAAAAGCCCGAAGGAGTGATTGTTCAATTAGGTGGACAAACCGCGCTCAAGCTTGCTGAAAAGCTGGAACGCTACGGAATAAAAATCATCGGTACCGATTTCCAATCGCTTGATTTGGCTGAAGACAGAGGAAAATTCTCTGCTCTGTTGCGCGATAACGATATTCCTTATCCAAAATTTGGAGTAATAGAAACGGTTGACCAGGCTGCTGAGTTCTCCAAAGATCTGCCTTTCCCCTTGCTGGTGCGCCCTTCATACGTATTAGGCGGACAAAGCATGAAGATTGTAATTAATGAGGAAGAACTGGAACAGCACGTGGTTGCATTGCTCGAAGATATTCCCGGTAATAAAATATTGATTGATCACTTCCTTGAAAACGCCATAGAAGCCGAAGCCGATGCGATATGCGACGGAAAAGATGTTTACATCATTGGCATTATGGAACACATAGAGCCTGCCGGAATCCACTCCGGAGATTCGTATGCTGTATTGCCTCCATTCGATTTAGATGAAAATGTAATCAAGCAAATAGAAGACCATACCCGCAAAATTGCAGTAGCATTGAAGACAGTGGGCTTGCTAAATATTCAATTCGCCATCAAGGAAGGTATTGTATATATCATCGAAGCTAATCCACGTGCGTCGCGCACGGTTCCTTTTATCTGCAAGGCTTATGATGAACCGTATGTGAACTATGCTACCAAAATAATGCTGGGTGCTAAAAAGGTAAAGGACTTTAAATTCAATCCACGCAAAAAGGGATATGCTATAAAGGTTCCGGTATTCTCCTTCGATAAGTTTGCTGAAGTGAAAAAGGAATTAGGCCCTGAAATGAAATCTACAGGTGAGGCTATTTATTTCATTGATGACTTGACCGACGAATACTTCATTGATGTGTATTCCCAACGGAATCTGTATTTGAGCCGCTAATCGCGGGATTACATAAACCCTAATTCCAACTGAGCTACTTCGCTCATCATTTCTTTTTCCCAGGGCGGGTCAAAGGTCAATTCTATTTTAGCGCTTGCAACGCCTTCTAAATCTTTTATCTTTTGCTCTACCTCCACCGGTAATGATTCAGCAACAGGGCAAGATGGAGAGGTAAGTGTCATGGTCACTACTACTTCATTATTTTCATTTACGTTCACTTCATAAATTAAACCGAGCTCCCAAATATCCACCGGTATTTCAGGGTCGTAGCAGGTTTTAAGCATGTCAATTACTTTTGTACTTAATTCCTCGTTCTTTGTATTTATAACTGCTGGCACTTTGTTTAATTAATAATTAGTAATTAACAATTAATAATTTAATTTCTTTTTCACTGTATTTAGGATTGCAGTTACAATTTTTAGTATTTCATCGCAATCTTCAATAATCGCTTTGGATTCCTTAGGCGAAAGGTATCCTGTATCGCGCAGAATCCTTAGCCAATATTTTGTTTCGCGAGCCTCTTTATAGGCAATATTTAATTTTGTCAAAAAATCTTTCTCGGATTGCCCACCTATACCTTCTTCTACATTAGCACCGATAGACGTTCCGCTTCTTAATAATTGTTTTGAGAGTACATATTCATTTTTCTTTTCTGTAAGGTAGCGATATAATTTGACAATACGAATTGCAAAAGCATAACTCTTTTCCAATATCGCATTTTCCGTCTTCATTATTAATTATCAATTGTTAATTATTAATTGTGCGAAGCGCTAGGGCGTCAAGTTTAATTTGCTTGATCATTGCATTGAGGCCATTCGAACGGGTAGGCGAAAGGTGTTCATGCAGTCCTATCTTATTGATGAAATCAAAATTGGTGTTTAAAATTTCATCAGGAGTATGCCCTGAAGCTACCCGTAATACAAGCCCTACAAGTCCTTTCGTAATAATAGCATCACTATCGGCAGTATAGAAAATATGTTGGTCTTTTAATTCTGAATGCACCCATACTTTACTTTGACAACCCTTTATTTCATGTGCTTCATCTTTATACTTTTCCTCAATCTTCGGCACACTATTTCCTATCTCAATGATGTGTTCATACTTATCCATCCAGTCGCTGAAGATTTCAAACTCTTCCACAATTTCCTGTTCTGTTTCTTCAATGCTCATATCACAATATACGCTATTCATATTTATCGAAGCATACTGATCGCTTTGTTCAACGCCTTCACAAAAATATCTATCTCCTCAAAGGTATTGTAAAAAGCAAAAGAAGCCCTTACCGTCCCCGGGATTTTATAAAACCCAACCAATGGTTGAGTGCAATGATGCCCGGTACGTACCGCCACTCCTTGTTTATCGAGCAATATTCCTATATCGGAAGGATGAGTGCCATCCACCACAAATGAAATAACACTTGACTTATGCGCCGCAGTGCCAATTAACCGCACTCCATTTATTTGTTGAAGTTTTTCGGTTCCATATTGCAATAATTCATGTTCGTATGTTGCAATAGCATCTAATCCTATACCGTTTATATAATTGATAGCTTTTGCCAATACAATTGATGCTTCAATATTTGGTGTTCCTGCTTCAAAACGCAGTGGAGCATCGTTATAGGTGGTTTTTTCAAAAGTCACTTCCTTTATCATTTCTCCACCTCCCTGGTATGGCGGCATTTGATTGAGCCATTTAGTTTTTCCATACAAAATGCCAATACCGGTAGGACCAAATACCTTATGGCCAGAGAAGCAATAAAAATCCACATCCAGTTTTTTTACATCTATCTTCAAATGAGGAACAGCTTGTGCGCCATCCAACAATACCGGAATATTTTTGGCATGCGCCGCTTCTATGATTTCTTCTACTGGGTTAATCGTTCCCAAGGTATTAGATACATGGGTAACGGCTACCAGCTTGGTTTTCGAGGATAACAGCTTTTTATATTCATCCAGTTTTAGCTCACCTTTCTCTGTAATGGGAATTACTTTTAATGAGGCGCCTTTCCGCTCGCATAGCATTTGCCAAGGCACAATATTGGAATGGTGTTCCATGTAGGAGATGATTATTTCATCACCACTTTTTACGAATGCTTCTCCAAATGAAAACGCCACGAGATTAATGGATTCCGTAGTACCGCGGGTATAAATAATTTCGTCGTGCGAAGCATTTAAATGAGCTGCAACAATTTTTCTGGACTCTTCAAATTCGTTGGTTGCCTTATTGCTCAAATAGTGTAATCCCCTATGAACATTGCTATTAGTGGCCTTATAATATTCTTCAATGGCATTGATAACAACCAATGGCTTTTGTGAAGTAGCCGCATTATCAAAGTACACCAGCGGATGCCCGTTTACTTGCGTATACAGTATAGGAAAATCCTTGCGGATAGTTTCCACATCAAATTTAATATCGGTTGTTTTTGATTTTGCGGTAATATCCATATCGAAAATTTATTGGATATTCTCTTCTATCTTTTGTTCAATGAATGCCCTGAAAGCCTCATTCTTGATGGTATTACTCACTTCCTTTGCAAACGCCTGCAATAAAATATTCTTAGCCAGTTTTTCGTTCAAGCCTCTGGAACGCATGTAAAATAAAGCCTCTTCATTTAGCATACCGGTTGATGTACCATGTGTGCAACGCACATCATCGGCATATATTTCCAGTTGTGGTTTGGTATTGATAACCGCTTTATCTCCTAACAAAATATTTTTGTTAGATTGATAGGCATTTGTTTTTTGCGCATCTCTGTAAACCAAAATTTTCCCATTGAATACACCTTCGGCATTGTCGGAAATCACACCTTTATACAATTCATTGCTGAAACAATTTGGCACACGGTGTTCCACCATGGTATGATTATCAATGTGCCCATTTTCTTTTACGATGAATAGTCCGTTTAGATGAGCTTCTGAATTTTCACCTTCAATAAGAACAGTAGGATCATTGCGTACCATGCCTCCATCCAGTGAGATAATAACGCTGTTCAGGCGGCTATCTCTGTTCACTATAAATTGTCTTACATCGTTGCGTTGCGATAAGGCATCCTCATCTTGCAGAATATAATTCTCCAGCGAAGCATTATCTTCTATATAAAACTCCGTTACTGAATTAGTAAAATTTTTCTCAGTTTGCTTAATGGAATGATACGATTCTATCAATGTCAATTCAGCATTTTCATGAAGATATACCAGGCTTCTTGGATTATGCAAAGCCTTGGTATCACCGGTGCAAATATTTACAATATGGATTGGAACCGGGCATAAAAAAGTTTCGGGAACGTTGATAAAAATGCCATCGCCTGCAAGAGCCGTATTCAGCATAGCAAGCGGATTCTTACTCTTGTGCAACGCTCTGTTAAAGTTTTTTATTGCAACCTCGTTTCCTTGTTGCAGAGCCTTGTATAAGCTTTGCACAGTTACTTGCTGAGGTAATTTATTTAGTCGGGAATATTCCGTAACATACTTGCCATTTACTACAACAATAGAAATAAAATCATCGTTGAGTAGACTTTCAATTTCGCTTGGCAGAATATTTGCAGCAAATGCTTTCGCTGTATAGTCTTCCTGCAAATACGTGCGAATATGAGTGTATTTGTAATCCTCAGCTTTACGGTCTGGCAAACCAACGTGGGCAAAGTGTTCTTCTGCTACTAGTTGTGTATCTTTTGCAAATGGATTTGCACTACCCAAGCGAGTTTCCGCCTCGCCAAGCCATTTATTCAGAATAGTAGTATTCTTATCTATTTCGGCCTGGGTGGGAACTCTTCTTGTGCTATTTGTCTTGGCTGTGGCTAATTCCATCGCTTACGCTTCTATTTCCGAAAATTCTTTTTTAATCCAGTCATAACCTTTGCCTTCCAGTTCCAGAGCCAGTTCGCGCGTACCTGATTTCACAATTCTGCCTTTATAAAGCACATGCACAAAATCAGGAACAATATATTCCAGCAGGCGTTGGTAGTGGGTAATCACAACAAATGCATTGTCTTTGGTGCGTAATTTATTTACGCCTGTGGCAACAATACGTAGGGCATCAATATCAAGTCCTGAGTCGGTTTCATCCAATATAGCCATGGAAGGTTCCAGCATTGCCATCTGGAAAATTTCATTGCGTTTCTTTTCTCCGCCCGAAAAACCTTCATTCACGGAACGGCCTGTCAGGTTGGCTTCTATCTCTACTAATTTTTGCTTTTCTCTCATCGTCTTCAGGAAGTCTTTTGCCTCCATCGGGGGAAGTCCTCTGTATTGACGAATCTCTGCAATAGCTGTTTTCAAAAAGTTGATCGTGCTTACTCCGGGAATTTCTACCGGGTATTGGAATGCCAAGAACATGCCTTCTTTTGCGCGTTCATCGGCTGAAAGTTCCAGCATATCTTTTCCGTTGAAGGTGATAGAACCACCATCAACCGTATAATCTTCTTTACCGGCAATTACTGAAGCGAGCGTGCTTTTACCCGAACCATTTGGTCCCATAATCGCATGTACCTCGCCCTTGTTGACAGTCAGGTTGAGTCCTTTCAATATTTGTTTTCCTTCTACAGAAACTTTCAGATCTTTTATTTCGAGCATGTTCATTTTTATTTGTTGCAAAGAATCCGTTAGGATTATTAGGCAACCTCGTATTCAACTTTAGTAGGATTTTTCATTTTTTTTGAGGCATTCAGAATCTCAATGCCAACTATGGAACCTGTTTTATCATAATCCAACACAATTCCGGGCTTGTCCTCGTCACTTTCTTTTATTTTATTCTCACTGAAAACAATGTAGAGAACATCTACTTCCTTATCATATTTCACTTTCATAAGTATTTGTTTATTTTAGATGTTTTATATACTGTAATTACAGTTTTTGGAGTTTTCTTATCATTAACAAAGATACGAATTAAAAACCTGCCTTTTTCCACTACTGCCTGATATACCTTGTTATCTTCTTCTATTTTTATTTGTTCCGGGTTTTCCATAATTTCCTCAACTACACTACGGGAAATATTTCTTAATTCCATTTGTTCTAATGCATGTTTTGAAAAAATAAAATTCATTCAATAGTCTTTTTATAATTCGGGTGCATATTATTATTCCTTCTTAATAGATTTTCCCCTTTTGCTTATTGTGTTTTGGATCGAATATGCTTATTAGTATGGTTTCTATATCTTTAACATATTTCGACCTTTTCTTAAAAGGCATTTGATAAAAGGAAAAATTATTCCAATTACCATATTTACTACTTCCTTCTTTTGAATGACTTCTAAGTCTTTGTCTTATACTACTTACTGACAATCCGATATAATATAATTTAGTGCCATTATATAAAGCATAAACGCCACTACCTCTTTCTTTTTTGCCCGGAACAATTTTTTTATTGGCAAGAAACTCTTTTAAAGGTA